>JAPKMU010000085.1 GCA_026645745.1 Anaerolineae bacterium
TACTACAAGATCGTGTTGGCGTGCCAATACCTGTGGGTTCGCAAAGACACCATGCAGCCGAGCTTCCAAGCCCCTCAAAACGGGACTCCGCTGCCCACGACGATTGTGAACTAATCCTTCACCCACTTCCCCTCTCTATCGCAAGCGGTAGAGAGGGGTAAGTTACATCCCCGTTTTAATCGAAGATGTCAAACATATCACCGAGGAAGGAACGCTTTTTTCTGCCTTGCGGATAACTTCTCCGGTCGTCGTCATCGTCATATCGTCGAACGTCATCATGATCGTCCATATCGTAAGCCCGCTTCTTCTTCTCGTCCGGCGGGTAGATATCCGCTGCTGCGCTCGGACGGGTGTACTGCGCTTCATGCTGTGCGGAGCGCTCGATAATCTTGTCGAGTTCGCCGCGATCCAGCCAAATCCCCCGGCACTGCGGGCAGTAGTCGATCTCGACTCCCTGCCGCTCTGTCATCACCAATTCTGCTCCATCAACCGGACATTTCATGTGTGTTATCCTCCACGCATAATCGTTATGAAACCTGTTACTTCAGCACACCCCGACGGATGAGCAGTTTTTCGACTTCAACGCCAATGAATACCACTGAACTCAACACGAGGCAGAGCAGCAGTTGATCGAGCGTGAGCGGGGCAGTGTTGAAGATGTCATTGAAGAACGGCAGATAGACCGCGATCAATTGGAGTGCGATTGTCGTCAGGACTGCGCCGATCAAGAGTTTGTTGCTGAAGATATTCATGCTGAACAGTGACTCGCGGTGCGAACGCAAGCCGAGTGCGTGTCCCATCTGGGCGACGGTCAGGAAGAAGAAGACCATCGTATTCCACGCGGGCGCACCGTTTGCGGCGAGCACATTGTTTGACCACGCCCAATAGCCGAGCGCCAAGCCTGTTCCGCCGAGCAGCACACCGACGATCAAGATATGCCGACCCAACCCACGCCCGAATATGCTCTCGTTAGGGGCGTAAGGCGTGCGTCGCATCGCGCCTTTTTCGGCATTTTCCACGCCGAGCGCCAACGCTGGGATACCGTCGGTGATCAAGTTCATCCACAGAATTTGCAGTGTCGTGAGGGGAATGCTCATCCCGGCGATCAACTGCGTCGCCAGCAGCACGAGCAGTTCACCTGTATTGCTTGCCAGCAGATATTTGACGAAACGCCGCACATTATCATAGATCGTGCGCCCTTCTTCGACAGCGCTCACGATGGTGGCGAAGTTGTCATCGACGATCACCATGTCCGAGGCTTCTTTGCTCACCGCTGTGCCGGTGATCCCCATTGCTACGCCAATATCGGCGCGCTTGAGGGCAGGAGCGTCGTTCACGCCATCCCCGGTCATCGCGGCGATATGTCCTTTTTTCTGGAGCGCCTGCACGATGTTCAACTTATGTTCCGGCGAAACGCGGGCATACACTGAGACGTTTTCAACGATATTTTCGAGATCGGCGGCGGACATTTCCGCGAGTTCGTGACCCGTTACGACGCGGTCGCCTTCGGCGGCGATTCCCAGTTCTTTCGCAATTGCCAGCGCGGTCAGTGGGTGATCCCCTGTGATCATGACTGGACGGATGCCAGCGGTACGTGCAACCGCGACCGCATCTTTGACTTCTTTGCGCGGCGGGTCGATGATGCCGAGCATTCCGATAAAGGTCAGATCACGTTCAAGTACAGCCGCATCTTCGATAATTGTTTCGACAGGGCGGAAGGCGACGCCTAACACGCGCAGCCCATTCGCCGCCATTGTGTTGTTTGCTTTTTCGACACGTCGGCGCAGTTCGGGAGTCATCGGCTGGATTTCGCCGTTGATCCACACATGCGCGCTGATCTCGAGCAGCCCATCCACCGCGCCCTTCGTGAAGGCGACCTTGCCGCCTTCTGGCAGCCCGAGCAGGCGAATCAACGTCTGTTCGTTCTCGTTGAGCGTGCCGAAATTGTGGATCAAATGCAGGGTGGACATGCGCTTGCGGTCGCTGTCAAACGGGATTTCACCGATGCGCGGGAGTGCACGCTCCATGTCATTCTTGTACAAACCAAAACGCGCCGAGGCGATCACGAGCGCGCCTTCGGTGGGATCCCCCACGTAGGCGAGTTTTCCACCTTCGTTAAGCTCAAGAATCGCATCGTTGCACAGCATTCCACCTGTGAGCGTGAGCGCTTGCGCGGCGCGTTCGCTGCCACGACCTGAGCCATTCATGCGGACGAGCGAGGTCACGCCTTCTTTGGCGACTTCATCCATCGCAGCGGCGTTTCCGGCAACATCAACGACCGTCACCTGCATGCGGTTTTCGGTGAGCGTTCCGGTTTTGTCCGAGCAGATTGTCGTCACACTGCCGAGCGTTTCAACGGCGGGCAGTTTGCGGATCAACGCCTTGCGGCGGAGCATACGCTGTGCGCCAAGCGCCAGCGCAATCGTCACGACGGCGGGCAGCCCTTCCGGCACAACGGCGACGGCGATAGCGACGGCGTTCAGCAGGACGGATTCGCTTTCCGGCATATTCTGGTCAGGGAAAATCGGCTGCCCCGTAATCAAGCCGATCACAAAGGCAATCGCCATCACGATCAGCGCGGCATACAGGAGTACCTTACCGAGTTCATCCATGCGGCGCTGAAGCGGCGTTTTTTCGTTTTCGACCGCTTGAATCAATTCCGCGATGCGCCCAAGTTGGGTTTTCATGCCGGTTTCGACCACAACGGCACTTGCCCGCCCATACGTGATCGATGTTCCCATGAACACCATATTCGAGCGGTCACCCAGCGGCGCGTTTTCGTCACTTAGCACAGCCGGGGCTTTTTCGACTGCTTGCGATTCGCCTGTGAGTGAGGCTTCCATTGCGCGTAGATTCGCGCTTTCGATCAGCCGTGCATCTGCGGGGACGACGCTGCCCGCTTCCAGCAAGATCACGTCACCCGGCACAAGATCGCGCGCCTGAATATCCGTCACCTTGCTGTCACGGCGCACGCGCACGAGCGGCGCAGCCATCTTTTTGAGGGCAGCCATCGCTTGTTCAGCGCGGTATTCCTGCACCACGCCGAGGATCGCATTCAAGATCACAATCGCGCTAATCGCAATCACGCTGTCAAGTTTGCCAAGAAAAGCGGAGATCACCGCCGCGCCGATCAAGAGCAGCACCAGCGGATTGGTGATCTGCTCCCACAAGATCGCAAGCGGGCTGGTGAGTCCTTTTTCGACCAGTTCGTTCGCGCCGACCTGCGCGAGACGCTGCTGTGCCTGCTGTTCGGTTAATCCGGTGGTGGGTTCGGCGTCTACACGCCTAAGAAAGGTATCGGTATCAAGCGTGTGCCAGTTCTGCGCTTCGCGTGCGGCGGTTGAATTCGGTGGGGTATCGATCACAGTTTTTGTGCTGCTCCATGAGTAAGTTGTGTTTATGAAGCAACACAGTACAGGACAATCGCATTCGACTTCCCCCACTTTTTTAGGGGGATCACATGAATATTTGCTGAGTATCGAATAGCTGCAAATATATGCAAAGACGAGACAATGTTTTTACACTCTTGTGTCATGATGAATATGTTTCGCTTTACACAAGGGGAAAATCATGTCTCGGAAGACTCTATTCGGCGTTTTGGCACTTTTGGTGATTGTGTTGAGCGCCGCGAGCGTTTTCGCTGCGGCGAGCGGCTCCTTTGTTTTCGATTATGCAGGCGACGCCGGTGATAATGCGGACGGTCCTCAGTTCGATATCACGCTGGTCTCCCCGACTGATGACGGCGGCGGTTGTGATGCCTATGTTATGATCATGTTTGATGCCAATGGTGTGGTGGTGGATGTTGACCCGGGCTGTATCGTTGGGACAACCACATCGGATGACGGCGACTATGCTTCGGTTTTTGCTCCCACTGCGCGCCCGATTACGTATGTGCTGTTTGACGTTGACGGTGCTGAAGCGACGGTTTTGAATGGGATCAGCCAATTTGACCCCGCCTATGTCGCTTACCTGCTTGCCAACGGCGTGGGGCTGTACGAAGCCTACGAGGATTTGAGCGCAAATCTTACTGGTCTACCCAGCCTCAGCCCATATGTCGTGATCGGCAGCGGTTCGGTTAACGGCACATGCCAGCTCAGCGCTCCTGCGGGATCAGTCGTCGGTGATATGCCGTCTGGCGCTCAGGCGTACTACAGCCCGGGGAACATCACCAACATTTTCATCAATCCGGGGACGTATATCGTTGTCGGTCAGGATGCCAGCGAAACCTACTACAAGATCGTGTTGGCGTGCCAATACCTGTGGGTTCGCAAAGACACCATGCAGCCGAGCTTCCAAGCCCCTCAGAACGGCACTCCGCTGCCCACGACGATTGTGAGCTAATGCTGCTCTAAAAAGAACGCCCTTTCTCGATTTCAGAAAGGGCGTTCTTTTTATTGTTTCACGGTTTGCCGAGCTTCCACTGAATGTAAGAACCTGCCATGCCTGTCCGCGTCATCCCCAGCTTTTCCAGCACGCGAATTGAGCCAAGATTCGTTGTCAAGCAGTCGGCGGTGATCTGGTTGACATTCGGCTGTGCAAAGCCCCATTCGATCAACGCTCGCGCGGCTTCATACGTGTAGCCCTGCCGCCGGTAGGCGACATCAATCCCGTAGCCGATTTCGATGCTGCCGTTCTCGTCCGGCTTGCCCTTGAATCCCGCCGTCCCGATCATTACCTGATCGGTGCGGTGAATGATCAGCCATAAACCGTAGCCGATCAAGTTGTTGTCACGGCTGATCATATACCAGTAGTAATTGAGCAGTCCGCGCCCTTCATCTTCAAGCCACTTTTCGGCGATTTTCGCGCCGACCAGCACTTCAAGCTGACGTTTGCCCCCATAAGCCGCTTTTGCGATCTTTTCAGAGCATGCAGTCAAAGTTAATCGCTCTGTTTGTAAGGTGAACATCGGTTGTATCCTTCACGCCGTTCAATTGGGTTCGGTTGTGCTGTGCCACGCCTTAAGCAGTTCTGCTTCGCGTTCGCTGGCTAGCCCGCTGATGAGTGCATGATCCGTGCGTGATCGACTCCATGCAAGCGTATCGCGCGCGATTTCGCGGGTGGAGCGGGCACGCAGCCCGGTTTCATAAGCGCGGGTATTGCTCATCGCCAGCACGCCATCATACGGCGCGGGAACCCAGAAGGGCAGTTCCGCCCCCGTGACCTGATGACTCTCCAGCCATAAATCGGGTACAAACGTGAACTGTGCGTCTGATCCGAATTCGGCGCGCATTGCGTCAAGCCATTCCTGCCATGTCACACCGTGCGGCGGATTGACTGTGTTAAATGTCCCTGTTGTGTGATTCTCTGCCACCTTGACCAACCATGCGGCGAGATCGCGTCCATCAATAAATTGGACGCGGCGGGTTGGCTCGCCGGGGACGAGCATCTCACCCCCGCGCGCGACCCGTTCCACCCAATAGGTGAACCGATCCGTCGGGTCATACGGACCGACGATCATCCCCGGTCGTACCAGCGTTACCGACTTGATCCCGCTGTCGCGGGCGGCGGTTTCGCACAGCACTTTTAGACCCCCGTAAGTCTGCCCGGTGACCTGCTCTGTTGTGGGGTCATCGAGCGTGATCAGGGGCGCTTCTTCGTCTGCTCCCGCCGTGACCGGATCGCTGTACACGGAGATTGTCGAAATCAAAATATAGTGCGGTGTGTCGATCACCTCGGTGAGCATCTTGACATGACGGGGGATATACGCGCATGTGTCGAGCACGACATCCCATGATTTTCCGCGCAGTCGGTCAAGGTCTCCCGCTTGATCTCGATCTCCATGAATTGTTTCTAGATCGGAAAACACGTCTGAACCGGTTTTACCGCGATGAAACAATGTGATCGTATGTCCGGCGGCTCGTGCCGCGTCCACAAAGTGCCGCCCGACGAAGCGTGTACCGCCAATAACGAGAATGCGCATGGTGTTTATCCTGTAATCGCGAACAATTTCAGCACTGCAAACAACCCGAACGCTGCGTGAGCGTAAATCACCGCCCGCGTGGAACGCGTGTACGCCCGCACACCCGCGAGGATCAAGCCGTGCAGTATTGGCAAAATCAAGCCGTACCAGATGAGTGTTTTCATATCAAGCGCACCGCCGCCCGCCGCGTACAGCGCGAAATGCGCCGCGCCATAACTGAGTCCGCTCAACACTAACCCGATCCACGCGCCAAAGCGGCTGCGGAACAGCGGAAACAGCACACCGTAAAAGACCAATCCTTCGCTGATGGGCTGCACGAACGCCATCAAGGCGACCGCCAGCACCCAATCCAGTATGCCCGCATTGATCCGGTCAAACGTCGCCAGTTCCATCATCGGAAGGAAGTTTCCGGTTACGCCTAAACTGAGCAGATCGAGCGTTAGCGCGACACCGATCATGATGAACAGTAGGAACAAAAGCGGCGCGTTCGGCGTCTGCATACGGAGTGCAGCGCGATCTTCCGGTGCGGCACGCGTGCTCGTGACCCAATATGCCATGACCAATCCGACGATCAAGTAGATTAGCGGAAAGGTGATGCTGCGAACGTCTAGCCATGCGGTGATGAACAGCGGCACGATCAGCAGTCCGGCGATCAGCATGACGGCAATCGTGCTGAGGGCGGCATTCCAGCCCCAAGGCGGCGCGGACTCAACGGCTGCAAGGCGGGCAATCAAGCCGCGCGGGAGTGTCTCGGTTTGACTCATCATTATCTCTCACGGTTCGAGCATTTAAGCGCCCATTGTACTCGTAGGGCGCATTTTTCGACTACACTTAATCGTATCTGCATAAGGCAGAAAAGAGGCTGTAACCGACGATGACGACTCTCCCAATTCGTGAAATGGTGCTGTACAAGCATGGCGTAGGCTATTTTGTCCGGGGCGGCATTGTGAGCGGCACACAAGCCGTCCTGACGTTCAAACAGGATGCGCTCAATGATGTGCTGAAAAGCCTGACCGTGTTTGATCGCTCCGGCGGACATGTCCTCGGTATCCACTACCCGACGCCGATCCCGCGTGAGGAACGGCTTTCATCAAGCTCGATTCAGCTTTCCAATGAGAACAGCTTACGCGATCTTTTGACGCAGATTCGCGGACGGCAGATCACAGTATCGCTCGAACATACGCTTTACGAAGGCGATAACCAAACCAAAACAACAGAGATCGTGAGCGGGCGCATGATCGGCATCGAAACACCGCTTCCCAGTGGTCACGAACGCACCATCGATCACGGGAAAACGCGGGTAACGATGCAGACAGATGCAGGCGTGCGCGTGTTTGAGCTTGTCGATCTGAAATCGTTCACGATTGATGATGCAGCGGCGGCGAATGACCTGACCTATACGCTTGATGTGAGCATGAGCGACGACGAACGCCGTGACGTGACGATTCAGCTCAGCGAAGGCGAACATGATTTGATCGCGCAGTACGTCGCACCGAGTCCGCTGTGGCGCGTGAGCTACCGCTTGGTCGCAGACGCGGACGAAACTGGCGCGATCACCGAGGCGTATTTGCAGGGATGGGGCTTATTCGATAACCGTTTTGAAGAGGATTTGACCGATATTCGGCTAACGCTGGTCGCCGGGCAGCCGATCTCGTTCGTGTATGACCTGTCGGAATCCCAGATTCCCGAACGTCCGCTGATCCGCGATAAGGCGCGTGTTGCACAGGCACCAATTGAGTTTCTGGCGGATCATATTGCTGCTCCCAACTTTGACGAGATGACAGCGGACGAGACATTGCGTTACATGGAGTCATTGGCGAAGCGGCAGGGGGGCGTAGAGGATGTCCTTAAGGATATAGATGGAATGGTGCTAGGTGGCGCTGAGCACGAACTCGGGGCTGCTTCGCAATATCAATCAGCCCGATTTATGCGGGCAGGAGGAGGGCGCGGGATCGTTGAGAGCGCCCCCGCGCAAGCCGCCGCAAAAGAAGCAGGGGAGTTCTTTGAATACCAAGTGCAGACGCCCGTCACTGTCAAGCGCGGCGAGTCGGCGCTGGTGCCGCTGTTTAGCGCGGAAGTCAAACCGGAGCGCGAACTCCTGTTTAATCATCGTAAACTGCAAAATCACCCGGTCGCGGCGCTGCGCTTGAAGAATACGAGCGGATTCACGCTCGAACGCGGTCCGGTCACGGTTGCGGTTGAGGGCGACTACAAAGGCGAAGCGATCATCGCCTTCACGAAGGACGGCGATGACCTGTATGTGCCGTATGCGGTCGAACTCGGCGTGAAGGTCGCCATCGACGAAAAGCAGGAAGTGACGGATATCGGCGTAGCACTCCGCGACAAGATGTTCTTTTTTCAGCGCTACCGCACGACGATTGCCGCTTATATGATTGAGAATACGCTCAATCAGCCCGTCACGATCTTGATTGAACGTGGTGTTATCCCGGATGTGAAGCCGTTCGACTCTCCCGTGCCCGATGTCGAAACCGTCGACGAACGCCGCTGGAAACTTACGCTTCCTGCCAAAACCCGCCGCCCGTTTGTGATCAAAGAGCGTACGGTGTTTTCGACTCATCACATTTTAAATGGGTTGACGATGCACACGCTGGCGGAGTATCTGGACAAACGTTATCTGGATAAAGCGCTGTATGGAACGCTCCGACCGATTGTCGAACGCTACGAGGCGGCGCGGAATGCACGTTCAGAGATCAACACGCTGCAAAATGAGAAGAAAACGATCGCCACGCGTCAGGAGCAGATCCGCGCGAATCTCGCCACGCTCCAGACGGTGGGCGAAGAGGGCAAACTGCGAATGCGCATTCTGAAACAGCTTGAAAAGAGCGAGGATCGCTTGGCGGCGATTGACGCCCGCGAAGCCGAACTCAATCAGATCATCGTCACCAAAGAAGCGGAGGCGAAAGCCTTGATCGATGCGCTGCCGAAGGGGGAGTAGTTGGGCAAACGCATCAAAATCAAGAGAACGAGAAATACCTAACGCAATGACGCAAAGAAACGCGCCCCGCTGAGGAATCTTTGCGCCTTTGCGTTAACGGTCTTTTTTCCTTGACAATTTTTGATGCGTTCGCGCTGTCCTAAAAACGCCGTTCGGTTGAACAGGGTTTATTAGTGGGTTATACTCCGCCTTCAGTTGGGACGCGAACGGGAACAAAGGACGAACGCCGTGATTGATTCGCTGGTTCGCTTGCTGAAACGCATTGGAAAAGACCTTGCCAATGGGCGCAACCTTGAAGCCTACGTGGCGACGGTCGCTGGTATCATCCTGATCGTGGTCGATTTGATCGGGGATGTTGATCAGGGCTTGCAGCTCACCATCATCATCTTCACGCTCACGATCTTGGTGTTTCGTTCAACACGCCCGGATGATCTGGTTGATCTCGATAAAGTGCTGCTTGACCGGCAGGCATACGGCAAATACAGCGATTTCATCATCGGGGCGCGCGTATTGTGGGTTTACGGACCGTCGTCAATCAACGTGCTGCGCGACGGGTCATTCAAAGATGTGCTCGATCGCGGCGGCAGTGTTCGATTTATCGTTCAGAATCCCCACGAAGCTCACACGATGAATCAGCTCAAACGCCAGTTGGATCAAGAATATAACCTCTCACATGATCTCGAAATGTCGATCGATCTGCTGCGCCGCACCAAACAGAAGTATCCGCGCTTGGAATACCGTTTTTTGGATTACAGCCCCGGCTTTAGCACGTCTATTGTTGACCCTGACGGACGTAACGGGCATCTCGTGATTGAGTATTTTGGCTACCAGAACGAAGCGATCAACTCGCGCATGCACATCGAAATCGCGCGCACCCAGACCGCTTTCTGGTTTGAATACTGGCAGCGCCAATATGAACTCATGTGGGAGAATGCCTTAACCGACGAGCAGGTGTTCACCAGCGCGGGTGATTCCGCCGCGCAGCCGTAGTTAATGGCGCTGTGGTGAAACGTCCGTTCCGCTACTTGTTTTTGCTGCTGCTTGCGGCACTGAGTGTTTCCGGCTTTCAAACGCCGGGGGATGGCTATATCCGCTCCCCACGTTTGGGGATCACCTTCATTAACACTGGCAATCAGCCCAACGCCGCCGAGCGCTACCGAAACGGTCTGCTGCTCGGCGCGGGCTGGACGCGCTACCCATTCTATTGGAACAGCTTAGAAACTTCACCCGGCGGTTGGAATTGGGGTGCTTACGACCCTCAGGTGATCGATGATGTGCGCTATGGTCTGCGCATTAATGCGATCCTGCTCGGCATTCCGTCGTTTCGGAATGACGGCGGCGCTCCGCAAGGACTCTACGCACCTGTTTTCACGGACGGTACAGACATTCCCGGCGCGGGTAAGTCGATCAACCCGTCGAATGCGTTTGCGACATTCGCGGCGCAGCTCGTCACGCGCTACAAACCCGGCGGTACGCTGGCGAGTCAAATGGGATGGGGCGGAGATACGGGGATTCGCGTTTGGGAAATCTGGAATGAGCCTGATCTGGGGATGTTCTGGACGGGCGGTGTCGAAAATTACGCCCGGATGCTCAAAGTCGGCTATCTCGCCATTCATGCCGCTGATCCTTACGCACAGGTGATGTTTGCGGGGCTGGCATTTAATAATCCTGACCAACTGAATTGGCTGGATCGCACGCTGGCGGTGCTGGCTCAAGATTCACAGGCACGCGCGTACAACTGGTATTTCGATATTGCAGCGGTTCACGCTTACAGCAGTTCGCTTCGCAGTGGGGTGATGGTGCGGCGCATCCGTGAAACGCTCGCACGCTACGGACTGACGCGCCCGATCTGGCTCAACGAAAGCGGCGTTCCCGTGTGGGATGATTATCCGGGTCCGACGTGGACGGGATCAAACCCGACGGCGCGCTTGTATCGCGGTACGATGATCCAGCAGGCGGCATATGTGATTCAAAGCGCGGCGTATGCGTGGGCGAACGGCGCGGACGTGGTGTTTATTCATCAATTGTATGATGACTGCGGCAACCAGCCGGGCGGGACAGACTTCGCCCCAAACACGGGCAATGCGGGCGATGCTTTCGGATTGTTCCGCAACATACGCGGTTTCTCATGCTTTTCGCAGCACCCGCAGCCGGGAACGCCGCGCCCCGCCGCGACCTCATACCGTCTGCTTGCGCAGACTTTCGGGACGGGGACGCTTGCAAACGGGCAGGTTGTCAACTTGAATAATCGCGGTGTGCTGATCAGTTTTGATCGAATGTCACCCGGTAATCCCGCCGTTGTCGAGGCTCGTTTGTATGTGTTGTGGGGACGTTCAGGGGATTGGGTAAATGCTCAGATTCCCGCCAGCGGCGGATCAGCCGTGCTGTACACGATGGATAATCAAGATTTCGTTATCAGCCCGACTGACGGCGTTTATACGATAGGACTTCAACCCGCATCACCGCCGGGATACCCTTCGTTGAGCCGCGAAGAACTCGCCCAGATCGGCGCGCCGCCATATATCATGATCGAGACGGTGTGGAACGGCGCGTCTCCTGCCGATCCCGCAATGGCGCACCTCGAAGGCGAACAGCCCGTCATCCTCGGCGATGCAACGCCCACCGCTGAGGAAAGCGGCGGCACGGGCGAACAGCCGATCTTGGGTACGCTGCCGCCGCCGCAGACCGTGATGCCGACCACCGCACCGACACTGATTCCTACGCTTGATCCGGCGCTGGATACTACGCCGCCGCAGCCGTTCGTTGAGCCGCTGCCTCCGGTGAGCGCCACGCCGTTTACCGTCGTGTGGGGGGCGGTCGATGACAGCGGAATCGCATCGTATATTGTTTGGGTGCGTATCGACAGCGGCGATTGGGGCGTGTGGCTTGAGACAGCAGATTCGTCGGCGGCATACCCCGGCGAACCGGGGCATGGTTATGAGTTCGCGGTGTGGGCGCAGGACTTGGGCGGCAACTGGTCACAGAACTTGACCATCGAGCCGATGGCATCAACCCGCGTTGAGTGATGGGTTACGCTGGCGCAAGCGCACGATGACGATGACTAACGCCCAAACCGAAACGATAATCGACATCACCATCGCCACTGTGCCGCCATCAAGGGCTGCCGCCGTCCCAAAGTCGAACAAGCCGTGCCACAGCGCAACCGCGAGCAGACTCTTGGTACGCGTGTAAATCCAACCAAGCACGATTGCGCCGGGAAGGATGGTCACGATGAAAAAGGGGAAACTGACCCAACCCATCGCCATATACGTGTCTTTGTAGAAGAAGAACGGGATATGCCAGAACGCCCAGATCAAGCCGATCACGAGGACGGTGAGCAGAAACCCGCGTTTTGATTCCATGTGATGCTGTGCGAAGCCGCGCCAGCCGATCTCCTCACCGAACCCGAAGGAAAAAATCCAGATCAGCAGCGCCGCTGGGATGCCGACGCCGCCCAGATAATCGACCTCACCAAGTTTGTTGAGGTCAGGCATCACGCCGCTCGTGATCCAACTGACGAGGATGGCAGCGGCGAGCATGAGCAGTGGTGATGCGACCGCATAGAACCAGCCATCCAGCCCGAAACGCACATTGACCAAGCGCTTCAGCAGGTCGGATAGTCCGCGTGTGCCTTCTGTGAGTGCGGTCACGACGAACGCGGCGAGGGCGGGACCCCATGCAACGAGATAATGCACCCAACCGGGTAGGTCAATCGAACCATTAGCGCGGGCAAGCATGAACCCGGCGAGAAGCCACGAAAAGACGAAGGCGAGAACGAAGTAGACGGCGATTTTATGTCGGTGGATGACAGTCATTTTACACCCTTTGAGTAGTCATTCAGGTTTATATACACTTAGTTGTATACTAAGCGGGTGTGATATACTCAGCAGTGTAGATCATGTCATGAATAGAGGTGAAGAATGTCACTGCCGCACGCCATTCTTGGATTTCTTCAAGTCATGCCGATGACGGGTTATGACCTGAAAACACAGGCGTTTGATCGCACCGTTGCGCACTTCTGGGGAGCGGTTCAGCAGCAGATTTACCGCGAACTCGAAAAAATGGAATCGCTCGGTTGGGTGGAATGCGAGGTGATCCAGCAGACGGACAAGCCGCCGCGCAAGGTGTATCGCCCGACTGCTGACGGACGCGCTGAATTTGACGGATGGCTCAAACAGAATCAGCCGCCGCCCGCGCACCGCGAAGCCTTCTTGATTCAGTTGTTTTTTGCCGCTCAACTGAGTAATGACGCGATTCGGGCGATGCTGGTATTTCAGCGCGAGGCACATCTAGCGCGCAAGGCGGAACTGGAACAGATCATCATTCCGCCTACAGATGACCCCTATGAGCAGCGTAAGCAGGTGCTCACGCGGTTGACGCTTGATCTCGGTTTGCGGTTGGAGCAGATGTATATTGACTGGCTGACCGACGCATTGGAGACGATCAGCCAGTTACACTAAAGATCACTCGGTGATTCGCACATAGATTTGCGTATCGCGCAGCCCACCGGACATATTCCGGGCTTCTTTGCGCAGCGTAGCTTCGAGCGTGTATCCGGCACGCAGCGCGACGGCGGCACTTCGAGAATTCAACGCATCGCAGCGGATTTCCATGCGGATCGCGCTCAAGTCGCGGATACACCAGTCCGTCAATGCGGTGACGGCTTCGGTCATGTAACCGTGCCCGCTGAAGCGTGAGCGTATCCAATAGCCAAGTTCAAATTTGGGCACATCCCAATCAATATGATGCAGCGAGATGATGCCGCACAAGACGCCGCTGCTGCCGTTGAAGATCAAATAAGAAAGTTCTTCGCGGGTGCGGTGACGCGCGGCAGATTCACGGACGTGTGTTTCTGACTCGGCAATCGACGGACGCATCCGCGCCCAAGGCATCCATTGATTGAGCGCTTCAAAGGAGTCCATGACTGCTTCATTCACCATGATTCCATCTCCGACGCGCGGCGTCCGCAAGATCAGCCGTTCGGTGATGTGTTCATCCGGAATTGGTCGTAACCGAGGAGGATCATTAAGAAGCATTTGTTTCCCTTTTCCATTTCCGCTACTATACGCATATCGCATTCAAGTCACAAGCCATCAAGAAAGGGAATAAGCGCACATGATCTTCGATGCGTGCCTTAATCACGCTGATTAGTGCCTTCGGAATCGGCATCTCTGTCGCCGCGCCGGTTGGACCAATCGGCGTCCTCGTCGTTCAACGCGTGATTGCACGCGGTCGCCTCGCTGGATTGCTCACCGGATTGGGCGTAGCGACTGCTGACGGTTTTTATGCCATCATCGCCGCGTTTGGCTTATCCGCTCTTTCCACGTTCCTGATTAGTATTCAAACCCCTGTCCGTTTGATCGGCGGCTTGTTCCTGCTGTATCTGGGAATCAAGACGCTGCTTGCACGTCCGGCAGAAAAAGCGGCGGTCACCAGCGGAAGCGGTGCATCCGACTATCTTTCTGCGCTTGCCCTCACGATCACCAACCCGATGACGATCTTGATGTTTGCGGGCATCTTCGCGGGGGCTGGTTTGAGCGCGCAGCCGGAATGTGCGCCGCTGGTCGTGTTGGGCGTCTTCAGCGGATCAATCGCTTGGTGGCTGTTCTTGACCACGCTTGTTTCTTTGCTGCGCGGGCGCTTCAATGCTGTTTGGATGCTTTGGGTGAACCGAATCAGCGGGGCAGTGATCCTCGCATTTGCGCTGATCGCATTGTTCGGGCTGATTTCTGGTTGACAGACAATTTGTACGAAGATTCAGTGACTTTTTCAGTCATGGTGTACAATACCTCCAGAGTTCCCATGACTGAAAAAGGATTTCACAAGCACATGATTATCGGGATTCCAAAAGAAGTTAAAGACAACGAGTACCGGATTGCGCTGCCTCCGGGGGGAGTACGCGAACTGGTCAAGCACGGGCATACGGTTCATGTCCAATCGAAGGCGGGGGCGGGCAGCGGCTTCACCGACGAGGAATACTCACAAGCGGGCGCGGTCGTGCTGTCTTCGGCGGAAGAAGTTTGGTCAACGGCTGGCATGGTGCTCAAGGTGAAAGAACCTCAGCCTGCCGAATATCCTTATTTGCGAGAAGATTTGATTCTGTTTACGTATTTGCACCTCGCCGCCGACGAAGGTTTGACACAGGCGCTGCTCAAGAGCGGCGTGACTGGGTTGGCGTATGAGACAGTCGAGGACAGCGAAGGACGACTGCCGCTGCTGCAACCGATGAGCGAAGTTGCTGGACGAATGGCAACGCAGATCGCGGCGTTCTACATGCAAAAGCCAGAAGGTGGGCGCGGAATCTTGATGGGTGGGATTTCCGGCGTGCGTCCGGCGCATGTGGTGATCCTCGGCGCGGGCACGGTCGGCGCGAATGCGGCGCAAATCGCGCTGGGGATGGGCGCTCAGGTGACGCTGCTTGATGTGAATACCGAGCGTTTGCGCTATCTCGATGATGTGCTGCACGGTCGCTTAACCACGCTGCACAGCAACGAAGCGAATGTGATCGAAACGATTCGCACGGCGGACGCGGTGATCGGTGCGGTATTGGTGACGGGTGCTCGCGCTCCCCGTTTGATCACTCGCCCGATGTTAAGTCAAATGCCGCGAAGCAGCGTGATCGTCGATGTGGCGGTCGATCAAGGCGGCTGCGTGGAGACGACCCATGCAACGACGCACAGTGATCCGACCTATATCGTGGATGGCGTGCTCCATTACGGCGTTGCCAATATGCCCGGTGCTGTGCCGCGCACGTCCAGCTTCGGCTTGAGCAATCAAACCCTGCGCTATATCTTGCGCGTGGCTGATCTCGGCTGGCGTGAAGCGAGCGAGCGCGATCCCGGTTTCGCAAAGGGCTTGAATGTGATGGGCGGTCGCGTCACCCATCCCGCCGTCGCGGAGACGTTTAATTTGCCGTTTGAACCGGTGATGTAAAACGAGAAATAGAAGGACTTCAACGCAAAGACGCAAAGAAGAGCCGTGCCTCTTTGCGTCTTTGCGTTGTGTTTTTGCTCGTTCTATCGCTTTTGGTGGTCAACAACCCCTCCCTAAATCCCTCCCCACTATCGCAGGGAGGGACTTTGCATGTGCGTGAATTTCCCCTCTACGAAGTGGCAGGGGGAGGTGAAAGAAAACCACCAAATCCGG
>JAPKMU010000086.1 GCA_026645745.1 Anaerolineae bacterium
ATGCTCGGCGACCACCTGCCCGATCCGCGCCGATTCTTTCCCGTTGGGATGCTGGCGCATGGTTTCTAACACCGCGTCGGCGTGCTGCGGCGGAACGATAGCGATGAGTTTGCCTTCGTTGGCGACAAACGCGGGGTCCATGCCGAGCAGTTCACAAGCGGCTGCGACTTCTGGGCGCACGGGTAAGAATCGATCCTCCAAAGCAATGCCCACGCCTGCCGCCCGCGCAATCTCGTTAAGTGAGGAGGCAATTCCGCCGCGTGTTGGATCGCGCAGCACATGAATTTCGGGCGTGACATCGAGCATGGAGGCAACCATCCCGTTGAGCGGCGCGGAGTCGCTCTGGATGAGTGTCTCAAACTCAAGTCCTTCGCGCACACTCATGATCGCCATGCCGTGATCCCCAATGGTGCCGCTGATCAGGATCACATCACCGGGGCGGGCGTTTTGTGGCGCAATGTTTACACCTTCGGGGATCACGCCAATGCCGCTGGTATTGATATACAGCCCATCCCCATGCCCTTTATCGACAACCTTTGTGTCGCCAGTCACGATGTGCACACCCGCAGAACGTGCTGCCGCCGCCATCCGTTCGACGAGCGAGCCGAGAGTGGTCATCGGTAGTCCTTCTTCAATGATCATACCTACGCTCAAGAACAGGGGACGCGCGCCGAGCATTGATAGATCGTTCACCGTACCGTTTACGGCGAGATCAGCGATGCTGCCTCCGGGGAAAAACAACGGGCGCACCACATACGAGTCGGTGGAGAATGCGAGCCGCGCACCCCCGATAGTCAGGGATGCCCCATCAGCGAGCGATGCCAGCGCGTCATTCCGAAAAGCGGGCAGAAACAGATGCTCGACCAGATCGCCCGATAACTTTCCACCGCCGCCGTGACCCAACACGATCTGCGGGTAATCGCGCAGCGGCATGGGGCAGACCCAGCCGTTGAAATCAAGTTCAGTCATTATGTGATGCTCTCGACATTTACAAAACGCCCGTAGTTGTAGTAAGCGGCGCATGCGCCTTCGCTCGATACCATTGTCGCGCCGAGCGGTTTTTGCGGTGTGCATTCTTTTCCGAAAGCGGGGCACTGATTCGGCTTGATCAACCCTTGCAGCACGTTGCCACTTTGGCACAAAGCGGACTCTTTGGTCTGCACATTCTCGACGTTAAAGCGGGACGCCGCGTCGAACTCGCGGTAGGGGGCGCTCAACTGCCATCCGCTCTGCGGAATCATGCCAATCCCGCGCCACTGCCTGTCGCACACCTCAAACACGTCCGCGAGGATGCGCTGCGCTGGAATGTTGCCTTCGCGCTGTACCGCGCGCGCATAGGCATTCTCCACTTCTGCCCGCCCAGATTCCAATTGCAGAACGACACGGTGAATTCCAGCAAGCACGTCAATCGGCTCAAAGCCCGTCACGACAATTGGCACATGATACTTTTCCGCCAGCGGCTCATACTGCCAGAAGCCCATTACGCTGCACACATGACCCGCCGCGAGGAATGCCTGCACACGGCGGTTGGGCGAACTCATCAGTGCTTCAATGGCTGGCGGGACAAGCACATGAGACACCAACATGGAGAAGTTGGTCAGCCCTTGCTTTTTTGCTTGCACGACTGCCATTGCATTGGCGGGGGCGGTCGTCTCAAAGCCGATTCCGAAAAATACAACCTGCTTGGTGGGGTTTTCGCGTGCGACCTTGAGCGCGTCCAGCGGCGAATACACGATTCGCACGTCGCCGCCCCGGCTTTTCACCGCGAAGAGGTCTTGATCGCTGCCGGGCACGCGGAGCATATCACCGAACGAGCAGAAGATGACATTCGGCTGCGATGCGATGGCTAACGCCTTATCAATGGTTTCCAGAGGCGTTACGCACACCGGGCAACCGGGACCGTGAATAAGTTCGATCTCCGGTGGCAGCAGTTGATCGATTCCGTTTCGGATGATCGAGTGCGTTTGTCCTCCGCACACTTCCATCATCGCCCAAGGGCGCGTGACGACTGCGTGGATTTCCGCCAGCATTTTCTTTACGATTTCACCGTCACGAAACTCGGTTAAATACTTCATGCTGAACCTGTCTCGTCTGGATTCAATTCTTCATCAAGAATGCCGAGTTCTTGGAACAGCTTGAGTGATTCTAGTGCTGCCTCTTCGTCTAGGCGGGTGATCGCAAAGCCAACATGGACGATCGTATAATCACCGACAACCGCCTCCGGCACATATTCGAGGCAGATTTCTTTGACAATGCCGCCAAAGTTGACCTTGCCCATGCGTGCGCTTGTCTCTTGATGTTCATAGATTTCAGTGATTCGACCGGGTATTCCGAGGCACATCGTGTAGTCTCCTGACCAACTGGTACGTGTATTTTATGCTGACTCACTGCCCCTGACAGCGTGATTTGTCTCACATCGAATGGTACAGAACATCACCGATTGCTTCGCAATCGTTCTTCAATTGATTCATGGTTCATCTGAGTAAAGAAAAAAGTGGACGGCTTGAACTGCCGCCCACTTGGGGGAGATCAGAGGATGATTACAGCGGGATCGTAACCGATGCTACGCCGTGCGGCGGAAGCGAGAACTTGAGGGTGCTTCCTCCTTCAGCCGCTTCGAGGTGTACTTCTTGAATGCCGGGACGCGAAGCCTGTTCCAACTGCGCAAGCTGCGCCGATGTCGGATACATTGGGCTGCCGAGGTCGATCCATGCCTGTTTGGGATTCGCATGAGCGTCATCTACTCGGTGGAGCGATACCGACTGCGGCGAAACACCCTTGAGCGTCACGATCACGTCCTCCATCACCACTTCGCGTTCGGGTGAGTTGTGGTTGTGCGCGATCAGCGTCAGCGATGAACCATCGCGCACGGCGAGCAGTTCCACCGTTGACTCTGCGCCGCCGCTTACGGAAAGCCTACGATCCCCTAAAGCGTGGAGCATTTCATAGACGCGGTAGGTTGGCTTGGGAATCCCATAGATATTTTGCAGTCCAAATCCGCCGTGAAAGGGTGCACCGTACTGCCCACCTTCTTCAAACAGGTCGGAAAATGTCCAGAAGGAATAGCCCTCAACTAACCCATCATTGTCGGCAATCGTTTTCGCCACCAGCGCTGCCGAATATGCTTCGTCGTGAATTCTGTCCGTCAGCCATGCAGACGTATTCCATTCCGTATAATAAAGTGGCAGTTCCCCGGCTTGCGCTTTTGCTTTGGCGGTCATGCGACGGAGCACGCCGCGTTCGTATTTGCCAAATTCGTGCGCAAACTGCTTGTAAACTTCTTCGCCGCTGATGTCGCTGTGACGCCACAGCGGATCATCTGTCGGATAGTGATGCGTCGAGACGAAATCGATTGGCGTTCCTGTGCTCCGGCAGAATTCCAACGTTTCGGGAATCCACGAATTGACCGAAGTCGCCGGACCGCCCACGCGCAGTTGACTATTGACGCTCTTGATCGCGCGCACGGCATGGGCGTACAGCTTAAAATATTCTTCTTGCGTGCCTGCCCAGAAGTAACTGAGATTTGGCTCATTCCATACTTCAAAGAACCATGAGCGAACCTCATCCAACCCATAACGCTCAACAAGATGCTGTGTTAGCGCTTTGATCAGGGCTTCCCATTCCCCGTAGTCTGCGGGCGGGGTGACATTGGCTTTGTAGTGAAAACAGGTTTGTGTGCCGGATGCCAGCGCGGAAGGCATAAACCCTAATTCGATAAAGGGCTTCATACCGATCTTCAGCAGAAAATCGAAAACCGAGTCGATGTTGAAGAAGTTGTATCGCAGTGTGCTCTGACCGTCGTGGTAGTCGCGGACGCACACACTCATATCATCATCGAGGAGTCCATGAAAGCGCACATACTGGAAGCCCAACTCACGGTGACTTTTTTCGAGCTGTTCACGCCAATCGGAGCGCAGTCCCATCACGGCATGGCAGCTTCCCACACACTGTTCCCAATAGTGCGGGAACGGGCTTCCCGTACTGCTTGGATCAACACTAAATGCAATCATGCTTACTCCTCTAGAAGAGATACTTGTTTTGTCTGACCAAGATAACCGATTTTTGCGCCCAAGCAGCAGAGATCATGAGGGAATGACGCCGTCAACGTCCCACAGGTCTTCCCAATCCCGCGCCCCGTTCCACAAGAACACCTGTCCTTTAATGAGGCGGCAGTTTTTGTCGATGCCAGCGATTTCCTGCATGTCCGCTTCGGTCAGCGGCATCGTGATCGCGGCGTGCAGATTGCTGCGAATTTGCTCACGCTTGACAGAGAATGGAATCGGCACCTGCCCGCGCTGAACCGCCCACGCGATGCAGACATAGGCGGGATGTACGTTGAGACGTTCCGCGATGCGAACGATAACGGGGTCTTCGATATCAACCGTATCATCGGGGGTTTTATCGCGGTCAGGGCGGCGTGGTGATCCAATCGGGGAATAGCCAATCGGCACAATCCCTTGATCGACCACAAACTGGTAAAGCTCCGGTTGTTGAAAATGAGGATGCAGTTCCATCTCATTACACGCGGGTTTGATCCGAGCATCGCGCAGCAGCAGCTTGAGTTTCGGGATCGTCATGTTTGACGTGCCGATATGCCGCACCAACCCTTGATCGACCAGTTTTTCGAGCTGATGCCACGTTTTCATGTAATTGTCGTGAATATACGGGACAGCATGCGGATCGCGCGAAGTGACATCGACACCCGGCGCGTGATAATTCGGGAAGGGCCAATGAATCAAATAGAGGTCAAGATAATCGAGACCCAACTCATGAAGCGATTTTTCAAACGCGGGGATCACATCGGCTTCGGCATGTTTGTTATTCCACAGTTTCGATGTAATCCACAGGTCTTCGCGCCGCACCACACCGCTGGACAGCACTTCCCGCAGTGCCTCTCCGATGAGATGCTCATTCCCGTAAACTGCGGCGCAGTCGATATGTCGGTAGCCGAGCGAAATCGCCGTTTTCACACTGGCAGCGATTTCGTCTCCTGAAAACCGATCCGAACCAAAAGTCCCTAACCCAACAACCGGAATACGCGCGCCTGTGTAAACCGTGCGAAAAGGAACTTGTGCAGCATCGAGTGCGTCAGACGCTGTTGAAAATTTCACTGAACCAGACATTTAGCATTTCTCCATCGTGTGAGACCTATAGCCCCGGAGCAATTACCGTATTCAGTATACCCAAGCCAAACCATGATTGTGTTGCCCAATAAGGTGCTATTGGTCGATTTTTCGTCCGAAATAACATGCGCAAAAACAGCCGAAACATTTGCGATTTTGTTTGGGGTTGATGTAATTACTGTGTGAAGACGGAGTGAATGCAGACTTCCCATTCTAAAAGGGCATATTGTGAAACGCTTCTATCTCATTTGTGCTGTCGTTGGAGCCGTGATTCCTTGGGCGTTTTTTGCCAGCTTCTTTGCGCAGTCCGGGCTGAATTTCCCCCTGTTCATCTCCAATCTGTTCGTGAATGGTGCGGCAGGCGGATTTTCAAGTGACGTTTTGATCTCAATAGTTGTATTCTGGGTATGGTCGTACCTTGATGCGCGTAAGCTGAACATCCGTAGGTGGTGGATCGTACTTCCTTCCAGCTTTCTGGTCGGGTTGTCGCTTGCACTTCCGTTGTATCTATATCTGCGTGAAGACCGAGGCACTTAGCTTATCCAATTCCGGCGCGGTTAGAAATCCGTCCGCCGCGCCGGATACACCGATCTTCCACGACGCAAAAACGACGGCTTGTCGCATCGCCTGAAATGGATCGGTCAGGCGTGACTGTGCATGTAAAAAGCTTGCGAACAGTGCGTCACCCGCGCCAATGGTGTTGACGATTGGACGTGTGATCACCGCCGGAATCAGGTTTTGAGACAACCGCCCATCACCATGATTGACGGTTACGAGCGCACCACGTTCGCCCAAGCCAACTGCGATCAAGCGATTTCCAAAGGTGCGCATCACGTGTGCTGCCCATGCTTCCGGCGGCATCGGCAGATGCTCATGGCTCATAAACAGAATATCGGCAGCTTGCATGTAGTCGCGGTTGTACGGATCGTCGAGGCTGGAAATTGTATGCACATCGGTAGCGACAGGTTTTCCCATCGAACGTGCTCGCTGCAAGAATACGCGTGTGAAGTTGATGTTGCACAGCACTGCTAAATCACACCACGCTAGCGCTGACTCAAACGGTTCAGAAGGGTAGGCGGTTTCCTGAAGGTTCTTTAAGTCCACATGGATCGCGCGCTGACCCGATGGATCGTATAGGATCACCGACTGCGGCGTTTCTTCCAAGAGCATCCGAACATCTGCGTCGGGTAGATGATCAGCGGCTAAGGCGCGGCGTGTGATTTCACCGGGCGCATCACGCCCGACAATCGAAAACAAACGCACGTCATGACCGAGCGTGCGCAGTGCTTTAGCAAGATTGTAACCGACTCCGCTCACCGTCGAGCGCACACCGAAAAATGGGTATCGCACTGGTTGGTAATGCACTGGAAAACCATCTATCCGCAGTGTGGTTTCTAAGTTGATCGTTCCCGCAACCAAAATCTTCATGAATGGACATCCTATCGCCGGATACAGCTTATTTTATGTTATCGTAAGTTGATGACAGATTCACCTCAAAAGAGACAAACGATGAGAATTTTGACCTTTAATCTGCGCCATGACGCAGATCGATGGGTAGAGCGATTTCCTTTGGTTGTAGAAGCACTGCGCGAGCAGGACGCCGATATTATCGGATTTCAAGAGGTAGCAATTCCGATTCGGCAGGCGCACTTGATCGCTGATGCACTGCATACGGAGACGGGCGTTCGTCCATACAGCGTGTATGTGCAGCCTAAGTGGGGAGAACATTCCCACGAAGGAGTTGCCTTCCTGACCCGATTACCCGTCGTTGAAGTCGATGCAATCGACCTGCCGGAAGGCGGGCGTGTTGCGCAGCGTCTACGTGTGATCGATCAAGGGCATGCGCTCAATATCGTCAACACCCATCTTCATCATCAACCCGAAGATGATGAGCATGTGCGGCTGCCGCAGATGCAAGCGATTCTCGCATGGATCGCGGCAATGACGGATACCCATCCCAACGAGCCTTGGGTGATTGTCGGTGACTTTAATGCGCAGCCGCACACTGCGACGATTCAAGCTGCCGCGAAAACGTTTACGTCCGCGTATCGGGTGGTTCATGGTGCCGATCCTCTCACATTTCCAACCCCCTTGGTCAAAGACAGTGCTTCATATCCGCGTATTGCAATCGACTATGTTTTTGTCGATCCCGCAGCCCTCACCGTAGCCAGTGTTGGGTTGATTGGAACGTCACCCTCAGCACATGATCCGAGTCTGTATCCCTCAGATCATTTCGGGATTGCAGCGGAACTGAGTTTCAACGAAACGCTGCTGAGGGGCGGCGGTGCGCTATAATCGTTTTGGCTTGCAAGCGGCAAACTCGGAGTGTTCTTGATGCAAAGCGTTTCTTTGAATGGCGAATGGAAATTATCTCGTATTGGAACGCAGGATACAGTCGCGGCGGTTGTACCGGGATGCGTCCATACCGATCTTCTGCGGGCGGAACGAATTCCTGATCCGTTTTACCGCGACAATGAAGCCGATCTGCTGTGGATCGGTGAGACGGATTGGCAGTATGAGCGGATGTTTACTGTTCCCCGCGAACTGCTTGAACAGCCGCATGTTCGGCTGGTATGCGCCGGACTTGATACGTTAGCAACATTGTTCCTAAATGGTGTCGAGATCGGTCGCGCGGACAATATGTACCGCACATGGGAATACGATGTGAAATCGAGCCTGCGCGCGGGTGACAATACGCTCGTGATCCGCTTTGATTCGGCGCTCAATTATTTGCGCCGGCGTGACCGAGAAGAACGGGTTTTGCCTGCATGGGTCGGATCGGACAAGGTTCACGGCGGTACTTGGTTACGCAAAGAACCGTGCAACTTCGGTTGGGATTGGGGTCCCAAAGTCGTGACCGCCGGAATTTGGCGTGATATTGCCTTGATTGGCTTTGAAGCACGGCTGACGGATGTGCATATCCGGCAGGATCACCGCAAAGGGCAGGTTACGCTGCGGATCAATGCTGAAGCGGAAGGCGTGAGCGGTGGTGCTTACACGGCTGATATAAGCGTGTGGGATGGCGAAACTCAGGTCGCAAGCACAAGCGCCGCGTTCACATCAGGAATGGCAGCCGTTGAACTCGCAGTCGAAAATCCGAAATTGTGGTGGGTCAACGGGATGGGCGAACAACCGCTCTACCGGGTTGAAGTTCGCCTGAACAGTGCGGCAGGAATCACGTTGGATCAGCAGCAGAAGCGGATCGGGCTGCGGACGCTCGTACTTGATCGCCATGCCGACGAATGGGGCGAATCATTCCAGTTCGTGATCAATGGAATTCCGTTTTTCGCCAAAGGTGCGAACTGGATTCCGGCGGATGTATTCGCGTCTCGCATGAACCCGGAACGCTACGAGCGGCTGATCAAGGATGCGGCAGATGCGCACATGAACATGCTCCGCGTGTGGGGCGGTGGCATTTACGAAGCCGATGTTTTTTATGAGTTGTGCGACGAGTGCGGGATTGCGATCTGGCAGGATTTCATGTTCGCATGTGCAACATATCCCGGATTTGATCAAGCATACTGCCGAAATGTCGCGGTCGAAGCCGAGGAAAATGTCCGGCGGCTGCGTCATCATCCGTCGATTGCGCTGTGGTGCGGCAACAATGAACTTGAGCAGGGACTTGTCGGTGACGAATGGACGGATCGCACGATGAGTTGGGAGGATTACAGTACATTGTTTGATCGGCTGCTGCCGGAAGTCGTGCAGCGCGTTGATCCTGATCGTGCTTATTGGCCCTCCAGCCCACATAATCCGACAGGAAATCGCTATCAGCACAGCAACCCGGAAAGCGGCGATGCTCACTTATGGGATGTGTGGCACGGCAAGAAGCCGTTTGAATGGTATCGCACCTGTTTCCACCGTTTCGCCAGCGAATTCGGTTTCCAGTCTTTCCCCGAACCCGCAACTATGAACACGGTCACTGAGCCGGAAGATCGCAACATCACCAGTTATGTGATGGAATACCGCCAGCGGAGCGGGATCGGCAATACGACGATCATGCAGTATTTGTTGGATTGGTTCAAACTGCCGACCCGATACGAGGAATCGCTCTGGCTGACGCAAATTTTGCAGGCTATGGCAATGAAATATGCAATCGAACACTGGCGGCGGAATATGCCGCGCACGATGGGAGCGCTGTATTGGCAGTTAAATGACTGCTGGGAAGCGCCGAGTTGGGCATCGATTGATTATCACGGACGCTGGAAAGCGCTGCACCACATGGCGAAGCGCTTTTATGCACCGATCTTGGTTTCAGGCGTCGAACATCCCGAAACGGGAACAGCCGATATTTACCTAACCAGCGATCATGAGCAAACACACACAGGCGTAATCCATTGGAGTGTGACGACAGCGGCGGGTGATGTGCTCTTACAAGGGCAGTTCGACGCGACAACACCCCGGCGCGGAAGCGCACTTGTGAAAACGCTCGACCTGAGTGCAGCGCTAGAAAAAGCCGGGACACGTGATCTCTTGGTGTGGTTGGCGCTCGATGTTGGCGGCGAAACGATCAGCGATAACCTCGTATTGTTTGCGCGTCCAAAGCATCTCAAGCTGTCTACCCCAAAATTTCAGACTCAAATCCGCCCATTGGGTGAAGGGGCATTTGAAGTTCAGGTACAAACAGACCGCGCCGCGTTATGGGTGTGGATTTCCGGGCAGGATCACGGGATGCAGTGTTCCGACAACTTCTTCCATTTGCAGCCGGGGCAGCCGCACAGGCTGATCGTAAGCCCTGATCAGTCGATGTCAGAAGCGGAGTTCAAAGATCAGTTGGTCGTCCGGTCGTTGATCGACACGTTTCAATAGTATCGAATCAAAAAAGCCTTTCTGTATGAACAGAAGGGCTTTTTTATTTGTGCGGTGAGCAAAAGAATCAACGCAGCCCGCGCAGTCTCGGATCGAGGACATCGCGCATTCCGTCGCCCAACAGGTTAAAGCCTAGTACGCCGAGCATGATCGCAGCGGCGGGATACAGCATCAGCCAAGGTGCCATTTCTGCGATTCCCCGGCTTTCGCTCAACATGACACCCCATGACGGCATCGGCGGTTGAGTCCCTAAGCCGAGAAAACTCAGCCCTGCTTCTGTGAGGAGTGACCATGAAAGCGCGAGACTGATCTGCACGATCAGCGGCGCGAGTGTATTGGGAAGCACGTGCCGGAGAACGATGCGCCAATCTTGCGCGCCGATGCAGCGTGCCGCCAGCACAAATTCCATTTGTTTGACAGTCAGCACCGGACCACGCGCGACACGCGCGAAGATCGGTGTATATACGGTCGCAATCGCAAAAACCGTGTTATTGATACCCGGACCTAACACGCTGACCACCACGAGCGCCAGCAGCAAAGCGGGGAGGGCAAAAAACACATCCATGACCCGCATAATGAGAATATCGACCGTGCCGCCGATGTAGCCGGAGAGCGTCCCTAACAATGTGCCGAGCGTTGTCGCCAGCGTGACGGAAAACACCGCTACTCGCAGCGAGTTCGCCGCGCCGCCCATAATACGGCTGGCGATATCGCGCCCAAACAAATCCGTACCCATGATGTAGGTCGCACTAGGCGCTTGTAGGCGCTCACGCGGGTGCTGCTCAAGCGGAGGATGCGGCGTAAGCTCTACCGAGCCGAGCAGCCCGACGACAAAATAGAACGTCACCAATACCAACCCGACGGCTCCACTGCGATTGCGCAGCAGCCGCCCCAGCAGTTTCAACGACGCACGTTCACGCGGCTTTTGCATACGAGACTCGCGGATCAATCATCGTGTAAATCACGTCGACGATCAGGTTAATAAGGATGAAATTGAAGGCAACAAAAAGGGCAATCCCCTGCACTAGGGCATAATCCCGCTGTGAGATCGCGTTATAGACCAGCCGCCCGATTCCCGGCAGCGAGAAGATTTCCTCAACGATCACCGTACCACCAAGAAGATAACCAAGCTCAACGCCAACCAATGTGATCACGGGGATCAGCGCATTGCGGAGCGCGTGCCGGCGCACGACGTTCACTTCGTGCAGCCCTTTACTGCGCGCCGTGCGGATATAGTCTTGATTCATGATCTCCAGCATCGCAGAGCGGGTCGTCCGCATGACTGACGCGGCAAACGGAAACCCCAATGTGAAGGCGGGAAAGATCATTTGTTGAAGGTTTAAAAGCGGGTCTTCCGTTAGGCGGACAAAATCGCCGGAGTTCGGCAGATAGCGAAAATAAACCGATAGCACATAAATAATCAGCGTGCCGAGCAGGAACGCCGGGGTTGCCAAACCCACTAATGCCAGCAACCGCCCGATCAAGTCAATAAACGAGTTATGCCGCACTGCCGATAAGATACCAATCGGTACGCCAATCAGAAGTGCGATCAAGAGCGACATCAGCGCCAACTGAAGCGTGACCGGAAAACGAGACAGAATCACGTCTAAAACAGGTGCGCCATGACGCACTGACAAACCGAGGTTTCCTTGTACAGCATTTCCTAACCAGACGAGATACTGTTCGATTGGTGGTTTATCTAAACCGAAGTACGACTCAAGCGAAGCACGCTGTGTTTCGGTGAGCATACCGGCTTCGGTGCCGAGCATGGCGACGATGGCATCGCCGGGAACGAGCCGGATCGCCAGAAAGATCAGTACAGAAACACCAAACAAGGTTGGAAGAAATGCGATGGCGCGTTGTGTCAAGTAGCGGATCATAAGGGTAGTATTGAGCTATGAAAATAAAAAACGAAAGGGGCGCAGTGCTGAACTGCGCCCCGGTAATACTTAGCGGTTCAGTGTGACCTGAGCGAGCGAGATCAGCGAATCGGTCGGATAGGGCACGAAGCCTTCAACATAAGGCTGCTGTGCGGTGTATTCATAACCCGCGTACAGCCATACCCAAGGAGCCATTTCAGCAAGGTGACGCTGAAGCTGGGCGAAAATCTCATAACGCGCCGCCGGATCGGTTTCCGCGCGCCCTGCTGCCATCAGTTCGTCAAGGGTTTCATCAATGTAGCCTGCAACGTTGTTCAGGTTACCCGTGCTCTGCCAATAACGCGCATACATCGTGTACGGATCGGGGCGTCCGCCGTTGAGCGCGACTGCTGCTTGGAAATCGCCTGCCAGCCAGCGATCCACGTACACACTCAATTCAAGCGATTCGATTTCGACCGTGATGTTGATTTCGGCAAGCTGCGCCTGAATGCTCTGCGCTTCCGAAAGGGCGGTCGGCGGTTCAGCGTTGGCGGCGATCACGGTGATCGTGAAGCCTTCTTCGTAGCCCGCCTGTGCCATCAATTCACGTGCGCGGTCAAGGTCTTTTTCGTAGCAGAACAGTTCACTCGGATCGAGCGCGTAGGCAGCCATCGTCAGAGGACCTGTTACGGTGCCTTCGCCGAGAGACGCTGTATCAAGAACTTCCTGCCGATCAATCGCGCAAGAAATCGCTTGGCGAACGGCAAGTTCTCCGAGCGGGGCTTCGGTATCGACCGCGCGAAGCTGAAGCACGTGATAGGCAATCGCCGGGACGCGATTCAGCACGACGGTTTGATCGCCTTCGAGCAAAGTCGCAACGAGCGGGTCATTGAGCAGAGCGAAATCAATCGTTCCAGCGCGCAGCGCAGCGAGGATCGACGTTTCATCCGGGATAATGCGGATTTCGATTCCTGACACGAATGGACCTTCACCCCACCACGCTTCGTTGGCGCTCAACATCGTGGTTTCTTCAGGCGTCCAACTATCCAGCTTGAATGGTCCCGTCCCATTGGCGACAGTCGCAATCGCACCCGATTCGATATCTGCGGAGTCGGCAATCGCGGCATTCGTCGTTGCCAATGCGGCGAGCAGCGGCACATCTGCCTGAGACAAGTTGAACACCACCGTGTATTCATCGGGGGTCTCAATGGAGGCAATGCTCAGGTAATTGGCACGAGCTGCCGCACCTGTTTCTTCGTTGAGGATACGCTCGAACGTTGCCACGACATCTTCAGCCGTGAATGCCGCGCCGTTATGGAAGGTCACACTCTGACGCAGATTCAAGGTAAGCTGTGTCGCGTCATCGTTGAACGCCCAGCTTTCCGCCAATGCCGGAATCACATTCAGATCGGCATCCAAATTGACCAGCGGCTCATAGATCAGCTCAAGCAAACGGAATGATGCAAATGCGGTCTGCGTATGCGGATCGAGTCCGGTAGTATCCGCAGCGCGCGCCATGATTAGCACGTTCTCTTGGGCGACAGAGGGTAAAACAAAGCTTAATACAGCAAGAACAAGAACGAGAATCAACAACACTTTTCTAAGCATAGCAGCATCTCCAATGCTAAATACATCCATACAACTTTAGCGCAAAGCAAGAATTCACCCAAACACTTGGACTTATCTATTGGGGACTTGAACGAACTTGCTTGCGAAAGATGCGTTCCGTCACGCCCGGCAGCACGTAATCAGGAATCGCGCCGATTTGTTGATAACCTTGACGTTGGTAAAAGCGGTGTGCATCGGTATTGAAATCAGATGCAAGAAGAAACAGATCGGTGCTGGTGATCAACGTTTCCAAGTGTTCAAGCAGAAGCGCACCAATTTTCTTCCCGCTGTGATCAGGTCTTACGCCTAGCATCTTCAAATAGGCGCTCCGACCAAAACCTCCGCGCGGAATGCACCATGCCAGACCGACTGCCGGTTCTTCTGCATCAATCGTCAGGAGAATTTCATGGGCAAGCGCGATCGTAAGCTGATGATTCAGTTTTTCAGCCGTTAGCCCGTAGCGCTGCCACAGCGGGATCGTCACAATCCATGCTGAAACGAGCGGGATATCCTGCGAAGTTAAAGCGCGGACGTTCATACCGAGTCGCTTTTCGGGTTCCAAGTGCCCCGGATCAAGTCAAGATAGTTGTTTCCCGGCGTGATGTCGCCCAAAATCACCGCGCGACTTGCTCCGGTGAGCGAGGGCAAGTTACCGGCGCGTGCGTGCCAGCTTTCATGTGCCAAGAGCGCAAACACCAATGCTTCTTTGTTATCGCCATCCACGCCGATTTGATCGCTGGAAAGCACGCGCGCCGGGATCAGCGCGTCAAGAAGTTCCATGATCACCGGGTTGCTGCGTCCGCCGCCGCTTAATATCACCTCGTCGATGTGCGTAGGTGCGAAACGCTCATAAGCGTCGGCAATCGATTGTGCGGTGAGGGTGGTGAGTGTTGCGATGACAGCGGCATCGTTCAACCCGCGCCGATGCCCTTCTTCAACGAGATCAGCCGCCATGCGTGCGCTGAACAATTCGCGCCCGGTCGTTTTCGGGGGCTTAACGACGTAGTAGGGATGTTCAAGCAGCGTCTGAAGCCAGTCTTCGTCTACCTTGCCATGCCGCGCCAACATCCCATCCCGATCAAATGCCTGCTGCCCGTTGGTGAGCAGCACCATTGCCGAGTCGATCAGCGCGTTTCCGGGTCCGGTGTCAAAAGCGGTTGGCAGACTGGTGGAATCCGAAAGCGGTGGCAAAAATGTCACATTCCCAATCCCGCCGATATTCTGAACCGCACGCCACTGCGTTGGATGGCGCAGCAGCAGCCAATCGGCGTAACCCGTCAGAGGTGCACCCTGCCCGCCAACGGCAACATCACGCGTGCGGAAGTTGCTGATGGTTGTGATCCCCGTGCGTTCAGCGATCACCGCCGATTCGCCTAACTGAAGCGTGGACGACACATCGCCATTGGGTTCGACAGTGTGCCAAAAGGTTTGACCATGTGACCCGATCAGATCGATATCTTCAGGTTTGAAGCCGCCTGATTCAATGGCTTGCAGCGCTGCTGCCGCGAATAATTCACCGAGCGCAAAATTGATCGCGCACAGTTCGTCAACGCGCCCCGCCGCACATGCATTCAAGATGCGTTTTTGAAATCCATCTGGGTAAGAAAATGTGACTGCATGAGCGATGTGCGCTTTAAGGAGGGGTGGTGTACCGCTGATCTCACATACAGCAGCATCAATCGCATCCGCAGAGGTGCCTGACATCAATCCAACAATACGCATAACAGGTCTTTCGCAGAGCTTATTTTAAGTGAACGCCCAAGACTATAAAGCGTTTCCATGCGAGCGTCAAAACTGAATGGTAATCCGATTCGCGTGGGCACAAGTCCAGCGTATACTGAATGGAACAAGTATATGCCGATAGGAGGCAGCAATGTCTACACAGATTGCGCTCACCATCGCTGCGATTACTTCGGGACTCCTCGCTGGTTTTTTCCTTGCATCCGCCGCGCTCCTCAATCTCGTTTTGGGCAGCGGAAGCGGCGATATTCGTCGTATTGCGACTCGAACTGCTATCATCGCAGGCGTCTTAGGCGGTATTGCCGCACTTTCAATTCTTGGTGCGATTGTCAATCACCTTAATGCGCCTGATGCTATGAATGTCATCGGTCCCGCTTTGGTGGCAATCGTACTCGTCATCATTGGAGCGGGACTCGGTTTATTTGCCGCTGGCAATGCACGCCGCGACTCGAATCCGGCGCTTCTGCTGCGTTGGCGACAAAGTAATTGGGGAGCGATGGCAGTATCAGCCGCCGCATTCATTTTAGTGCTCGCCGCGATGAACACCCTTGTTTGAGCCTATACAGCACAATACGAGGAACATGTATCTGTCCTCGTATTGTGCTGCATGGTTGTCTACAGTGTGATCACGAGCTTGCCACGCACATGTCCCGCATTCAGATAGTGCATTGCCGCAGTCAATTCCGCCAGCGGATAGCATCGTTCGATGACAGGTTTGACCGAACCGTTTTCGATATGCTCGGTGAGTATGCGGAGATCGGCTGATGACGATTTCGCCATGACACTGCTTAAGCGTTTGCTATCCCGTTTCCGCATGAATGGGGCGCGCAGCATTGCCTCAAAGATT
>JAPKMU010000087.1 GCA_026645745.1 Anaerolineae bacterium
ACCAGTTTTACGAGATGGGCGGGATCGATCTGTGGTCGCCCGATGGGACAGTCGAATGCAGTGGTGACACGCTGTCGTGGGAAACTGCCGACGGTACAGGCGGATTTGAAATGCAGCGGCAGTAACCTTGTCGAGGGGGTGAATTTCACCTCACCCCCTTAACTGATGAACTAGCGGCGCACGACGAGCACACCGCCCGTATCAGCGGTGGCTTGCGTCCCCGACTCAATGCGATCACATCGCCATTCATTGGCGAAGATCAAAGTCAGTCGTTTGAGCCTGCTGGGTTTTCCCTTATTGTGGCAGATCGTACCGGAGCGAGTGCAGCACGTCATTCACATCTGGGTTGGATGCGCCTAACACATCCTGCACCATGACCGTAACCACCCCGGCAGGGAAGCCGAAGGCATACAGGTTCGCCTGTCCACCGGGAAGGCTTTCCCCGGCGATGTAACTTTGCGCCGTGAACACGTCAAACCCTTCAACGAATGCGGGATATGCCTCGATTTCGAGGGTGGCGGCATACGCCGTGAACACCAGATCAGCCGAATCGAACGGGTTAATCTCCAACGCGCGCAAACCGGGCGGCAGCGTAATGATCAACGCCGAGTCGCCGCGCTCGTATTCGCCGCTTGCGCCAGTCGCCACATCGAGCGCCGCGCTGCTGCTCGCCAGAATCAGCACCCCAGTTTCTTCACCCCACAGCGATTCCCATCCTTCGGGCAGCGTCGCGCTGAACGCCAACTGTCTGCCGTCATCGTCCACCGGAAGCACGAAATCACCCGCCGCGCTGGCGGTTTCACTTTCCGGCACAGCCTCCCCGCTGGTCAGGGTGAGCGTCTCCCACATGGCTTCGCTGAGTGCAAACACATCGTCCGTGCTGATGAGCAGCACAAAAATGAAGGTATCCTCACGCTCGAAGGCAAACGCATCAACACTTGCATCCGTGATGAGCTGGATTCCGAAATCAATCTCGTCATCCGCTTGCACAGGAAACATGTTGAAACTGACTGCCGGATCACCGTCGTAAACCTCAGCACTGGGCGAGCGCAAGCCTTCGCGTTCAAGGAACGCGGCGAGCGCGTCCGCCGCTGAACTCTCTTCCGGCAGATCGAGCGCCGCTGCCGTACCGGGGGCGAACACAATCACACCGGTCGCGCCGCGTTTCACGCTGCCTGACCGCTCCAAGCTGGCATCCAGCACCGCTTGTGTGCTTGCGAGATACAAGGCTTCCTCATCGTTGAACGTCATCCAGTCTTCCGGGTGGCTGATGCTCAACGTCCATTCATCATCGCTGAGGGTGGCGACTGCCCCAAGTTCGGGCGCTTCTTGCGCGGTCACGGTTCCAATCAGGGCAAACAGGATTACAAACAGGCTCGTGAAGCTGATATGACGCAGAGTTGCAAGACGCATACGGTGAAACGCTCCTCTAGGTTGTCAACAAGGTGATGGGCTTGCGCCTCATTAACCATACAGTGATCTTCGATTTCGCGCAGGATACCCGAAAATTCCTCTATAATTGCGATGCAACTAAGTGTTTGTATTCTTATAGGTGAACCCTTGTGCAAGGAGCCTTTCATGACAACACTAATTGTGACTATAGGAATAATTACCTTTTTTTTAATACTAGCATATTTATCTTTTCGAGAGGGTCGCCGTTTGAGAAGGATTCTAAATCAATCTGAAACTGGAACTGGCCCATATATCTTCTTGAGGCTTAGTGAGCATGAGCAGTCAAGTCAGTTGCCCCCTTTGGTCAGAGTTTTCGTTAAGTGTTTCAGTTTGTTGAACTTCATTGTTGCAGGGAGTATGTTATTATTTGCTATTGTCATTGCTACTTCAATTGTTATTCACTCGATTTCAAACTAAAAAGTTCTGCATTGCTTCGGAAGCGTAGAGCATAGCAAATTCATTCATACAATACGGCATATTTCCCCTAGGTTGCTGATACAAGGAGGGCACCAAGCAAACAAAAACGGCGACCGGGGGTGGGGTCGCCGTTTTAGGCGGTGGTTCGGTGGTACTGGGGCTTGCTCAGCCGACCTACTGCCAGCGTACCGCCGCCGGTGTTTGCTTGGGAGGCAGCCCGCGCTGTAGGATCGCCGCGTCGGCGGGAGTGCGAGAGCGTGACTTGGCTACTTTGCTGATCGGCACAGCTGCTTGAACTTCTCGGACAGCCTCACCTTCGTGCGCAGCCGCATCTGCACCTTGCGGCGCTGACGTGTGCCGTCCGCCGTGATCATCGCCCTGACAAAGCCTTTCCCCTCTTCGCGGACAACTTGAATCTTACCGATGTACGGGAGATCGACCCATTCCCCGGTAGCGATCTCCTCTTCCAAGGCTTCGAAATACCGCTCGAATGACTCGCGGACGAGGGGTATAGTCAAGTTGCGCCCATGCCGGACGACGTGAGTATGGTCAGATGCGGATTATCTCAACTTGGGTGAGCATGAGTTACGAGAACTGCCGGGAGTAGGATGTGAAGCGATATTGTTATCGGTACGGCGTGCTGCTGATCTTTGTGTTCGCTCTGAATGTCGTATTCGCGCAGGAGGTATCACCTTGCCGGGTAGATGCAAATACAGTTTTCAACTTAGATTGGAATCCTTCCGGAGACACTCTTGCTTTTGGGTCAAATTGTGGAGTCCTTTTGTTAAACGACAGGCTCGACCAACTGACTGGCGTTTTGCCATTGGACTCTGCAAGAGATATGGCATCAGTTGCTTTCAACCATAATGGGACTCTCATCGCAGCTTCTGTTCGCTACCAAGAAGGCAGCCAACCATCAATATCAATCATCATTTGGGACGCTCAGACGAACAGTGTTGTACGCATACTTGAGGGGCAGTTTAGTTCTATACCTATTGCATGGCATCCCAGTCAAGATATTTTCGTGTTTGGTTATGATGAGGAAATGTTGTTCTACGATATGCAGAGCAGCATGGTGGTTTTCCAATTCAACCCATCATATAGCGACGAGATAATGGGAGACTACCCAACTTTGGCGTGTTGGTCTCCACGGGGTAGCTACGTCCTTCTATCGTTTATGTATGCTCCCAGATACCTAATTACGTTTCCGGCTTGGGAAACAGCTCAAGGCAACATGGCTTCATATTATGGGGGTGCATGTACTCCAGATGCGACTTTGCTAGGAGGGCTTGGAGGCGGAATTCAAGATTTGTTAACGAATACAAGAACTGTCCCAAACGTGGAGTGCGAGGGAATAAGTGTGGCTTGGCGTACGAATGGCGCTGAAGAACATGCAGTCAACTGCCGAGACCAAACAGTGCGTGTTTATGACCGAGCAGCACAACTGCTCTTTACTTTGGAGGGGAGTCATAGGGGACACAACTTCCCTCAATCGGCACGCTCAATTGAATACAGTCCGGATGGCGGTCGATTAGTCGCCTTGGGCGACGACGGGGTCGCGCGCTTGTGGGATACCTCAAATTACGAACTGATCACACGCGTGAATGTCGCAGACATCGCTAATCTCGCTTTGGCTCAGCAGTGAGATTTGCGGAAGTGGCGTAACAAAGCATTGGAGAAGGGGTATTTGAGGACTCCTTCTCCATGTTATGGTTAGACGGAACGGCACTGCCTTTTGAACTTCTCACTTAACCGCACCTTCGTGCGCAGCCGCATCTGCACCTTGCGGCGCTGGCGAGACCCGTCCGCCGTGATCGCGGTCACATAGCCTTTCCTTCCTCTCGCATCACCTGAATCTTGCCGGTGTACGGAAGATCGACCCATTCCCCGGTGGCAATCTCGTCTGCCAGTGCCTCGAAATAGCGCTCGACCGACTCGCGGACGAGGGTTTTGGTCAAGCTGCGTCGCTGTCGAGCGACGTGCGCGACTCGCTGTGTGTGGTTCAAGGCAATTCTCCTGTTTGTCGGTACTAGGTGGCTTCGTCCACATGCTCTACGGCGATGAACCACTCGGCGCGATCCAGCCACCGTTCCTCAATCAACCCAGCCTTGACCAAATCCAGCGCGAGTTGGCGTGCCTGCTTCGCGGAGAAATTCAGGTTGCGATAGAGATCGCGTAGCGCAGCGCCGCTCGCGCCGGACTGCCGGATCGCATTCAGCATTCGATGGGGCACTTCAACCCATCTCCATGATCCCTATCACAGATCTGTTTCCGGCAGTGGTTCGAGTCTAGCCGTGGTCAGCGTCCTTGCCTCTCCGCAATAGGGTTGTCGAACAAACCAACTCGTCCATTCTCCCGATAGCGCCAATGCCAACTAATGCATACACTGAGTAATGGAATTCAGCACTATTAGTTCTCGATGGTGATGATTTGTAAATTAAAAGGCAGATACTTCATATGGAAAGGCTTCCTAATACTATCAGTGCCTCTCAAGCCCGTGATTTGATTTTGCGTGGTCAGGCTCCCAAGAATTTGAATGTTCGAGATACTGATAAGGCGAGCCACGGTACAAGACTCGATCTGAGCAATCAAATAGACTTAAGAGAGCTTCCAGAAGGGTTAACAGTTTGGGGTTTTCTTGACCTTTCCGGCTGTACAAGCTTACGAGCATTACCACCTGCCTTGGTGGTAAAGGCGTCGGCTTGGTTGCGAGGATGCACGAGCCTTCAAGATGTGCCAAACGATTTGAAGGTTGGATACCTCGATCTTTCCGATTGTACGGCATTACAAATTATTCCTGACGGCATTGAAATCGACTCATTGTCCTTAGTCAACTGCCCAGCGTTAGTCAGTCTTCCACGCAAGTTGAGCCTCAAAGGTTTCTTGGCAATAGATCGGTGTGAGCGTCTGAAAGCCCTGCCCCATGAATTATGGGTAGGCGTTAATGCCTTCATTTTGAACTGTCCGATTTTGGAAACACTTCCTGCAAAGCTCACGGTGAAGGCTACCCTTTTTTTAAGCCATTGTCCCCATATTACTTCTTTCCCGATGGCAACTATTGGACAATTACACATTGATGGGGATACAGGCATCCGGGAATTTCCCGTCAATGCTTTGTTCGGTGGAATACACCTAGCAGACTGGGATTGGCTTACTGACTTGCCCTCCAACTTGAACATTCAAGGCTATCTCTCATTGGAACACTGTATCAATTTGCGAACAGTGCCCTCTGACCTAAGAACTTGGCATCTTCATTTGCGGCATTGTACCGGAATTGTGGAACTGCCTACTAATCTGATGATACGTGGCGTTCTAGAACTAACGGGCTGCACGAGCATCACAAAACTTCCACCAAACCTGAAAGACGATCACCTAGAACCACACGGTGATGACTATTACGTTGACTTGTCCGATTGTACTGGCTTAACTGAATTGCCTGACGACCTTTTCGCTTACCAGCTTTTTCTTCATAACTGCACCTCATTGAAGTCTTTACCGGTTGCATTCCGCGTTGGCGAGATTCTAGATTTATCTGGATGCACAGCCTTGACAGCACTGCCTGAGAAAATGTCGGTTGGGTACAGTCTGTGTTTAGCGCATTGTAAAAATCTTACAAATCTACCAGAGGATCTTCAGGTAGGGCATGAAATAGATATAGCCGACACTGGTATTAAAGAATTACCGATATCTCTTTCTCATGTGCGGCTATTGTGGAAAGGGGTTGAGGTTGATGAGCGGATTGCTTTCCAATCCGAATCCATAACACTGACTGAGATATTGCAGGAAACCAATACAGTACGGCAGGCTGTGCTGATCGAGCGCTTTGGATTTGAGCGCTTTATGGAAGAAATTCGTGCTCGAGGCATTGATTTTACGTGGACTCAACCGCTCGATTGGGACAAGTCATGAACTACACCGATTCGTGTGTACCCTCTGTGCCAGAATGGATGAAACAACTTCGGTCAAAAGTTTAGTGCAGATCGGAGGACGAAGCAGGATGGAAGATCATGGGGCACTTGAAGTGCAGCGCGGATCACTTCGGACTTGGCTTCGTCGCGCCCGCGCGCGACCTGCACCGACAAGCGTTTGGCATACGACTGCTTCGCATCGCGCAGTAATCGCCACTCCCGTCCGAGGGTGCGGTCTAACAACTGTTCAAATTCTTGCCGGGCGATGTGATCATGTTCCAGTCCGCCGCGATCCGTACACACCTGCTGGCGATCGACGCGGTGCGACTGCCGCTCACCCAGGCTGTTCTCAATCGTTCCGGCGACAAAGACATGGGTGTGCAGCTTTGCATCCCGTAGTCGTCGTCGGTGTCGCGGTCGTGCAACACGTATGAAAATTCCGGGGTATTCAGCCCACGCGCCTCATGCCACGCCTCAATCGTCCGCTCGGTGACTTCGCGCACGAGGTCATGCTTCAGTTCGTCGGGGACAAGCGCCATCAGGTCAGGAGCGGGCGCGATCACCTGCGCACCGGGCAACCTTTCATGCAGGGCACGCAGATCATCGATCAGATCGATGGGGATCGGCTGATACGCTGTCGCGGCGGGACGTTCGATATAGTCCGGTTGAGCAGCGCGAGCAGTTCTTCGCAGCAATGGGTATCTGAGTCTAAATCCTCTGCCATAATCCGCGTGTCCTTCTGGGGGGAGAACACGCGGATCACGCTCTCAAACTCCAATACTACCCGCCTCCAACGCTTTACCCTCTTGACACGTCCATATAATGAGAGAGGTTTACAGCACATATGTTCTTTTTCGGCGCTGTGCCACTCTCTTTACCCATCGCTTCATCACAGGAGATTACTCAATGACACAATCGCGTCCACCGCGCGCCACCAAAGCCGAACATCAACGGCGGATTCAAGATGTCTTTCGCAAGCTGATTATGGGCTACACCACTTCCGCCATCATCACTTCATGTCAGGAGGAGAACGGGGTATCCGAGCGGCAGGCTTGGCGCTATATTGCCGCTGCCCGTCAGCAGTTTGCCGATGTTGCCGCGCAGGATCGCGCCGTTCAAGTCGGTATCGCCCTCGAGCGCCTTTCGCTTCTGTTCAATTTGGCTGCCCGCTACGATCATCTTGCCATTGGGTTGGAAATCGTCCGTGAGCAGAACCATCTCATGCTCAATCTGCCTCCCGCCGAAAACGATTCTCGCTTGCGTCATGCCCGTGCGCGTGTCACCACCCCCACGTTCTTCGAGAAGCATGGCGGGCGTTCTCTCGAAAATGAAGACTCCCCCTCTATTATCATTCGCCCGCGCCGCCGATAACTCGTTCTGCACCTCCCGGATTGGACACCCTTCGTCCAATCCGCACCTCTTTCTCTAAAACTATGATGTCAGTATTGTTATACCATGATGCAATACCACTTACTGACATCCACTGCCATATCCACGCGATCGCGGATGTGGTCGGGGCGGAGCGCGGGCGCACACTTTCACCGATACGATGAACGGGATGACCTACACCTATCAACGTCTCGACTCCAGCATCCTAAACGACTTCGTTTGGGAAACTGGTCAAGACCGTTGTTGATGGGCATCCATGTGACGCCAGACGAGGTTGTATTAGGAAACCGCGGCTGCCGCCGCGCCTGTCCCCTTGATTTCAGCCGAGCAGCTTTACCACCGCACTGCCACGCGCTGACCTGTCTCCGCGCTTTCAATGGCAGCGAATACCATTGCCAGCGACTTGATATTCTCTGACCCCGTGTTAAGCGGCGTTCCACCCGTCCGCACAGCGCGGATAAAATCCTCAATCCCTCCGGCATGATGCGCGGCGGGCAGCGTCTCCAGCGGCGGCAGTTCAACCTCGGCAAACTCGTTGAAGAATCCTCCGGTAGCGCTGATCTTCTGCGCTCGGTAGTGCGCCGCGCCATCCCATGTCGCGCTGCCGTTTTCGCCAAGCGCACGCCATTCCGCCTCCCATGTCGTCATCACGCCTTCGGCTGCCCAACTTCCCCGGTACGTGTACACGATCCCGCCCGTCATCTCGAATACCGCGACCGCCGACGCCCCATGCGCAAACTGAGTACCGCTTGGATTCCATTCATGGCAGTACACCGCGACCGGATCAGCATTGAGTAGGTAGCGCGCCGCGTCAAATGTGTGGATCGCCATATCGAACAGGAGCGGGTGCGGCATCGTTTCCCGAAAGCCGATGAAGTGCGGTGCGTTGAAGAAGTCGCAGTGCAGCGTGGTGATCGCGCCGATCTCCCCAGAATGGATCAAGCGCTTGAGGCGGAGCAGATTAGGGTCAAAACGGCGGTTCTGCATCACACCATAACACCTACCTGCTTTTTCCGCCGCTGCGATCATGTCGCGCGCGAGTTCAAGCGATGTCGCAAGCGGTTTTTCGCCCAGCACATGACAGCCATGCGCCAGCGCCGTCAGTGTGGTCGCGTGATGATAATCTGGGGGCGTGCAGTCGAATACGATATCGGGCTGTGTTTGGCGCAGCACCACCTCAAGGTCGGTGCTCACCAGCACATCCGGCACAGCATAACGCGCCGCGAAGTTCTCCGCCGCCTCAATACGCGCATCTACAAAACCCACGTAGCGCACCGCCCATTCGGGGTGCTTCTGTACAACTTCAAGCCATAATCCGGCGATACTTCCACAGCCAACGAGCACGACCTTGAGTTCCACAATGATGCCCTTTCGTATGAAAGAAAACTGCGGAAATACAGACAACACAAAGAGCCTCTCTCCAAATTCTTTGTGTTCTTTGCGGCTTTGTGGTTCACATGGTTTATGGTGTTGGGGTGGCGCTGGGTCTGTTCAAGTCGATCACGTCGAGCGCGAACGGAAGCTGCGGTGCGACAAACGGCAGCACAATCGACGCCTGATCGAAGTTGGTCACGTAGAGCAGACTCGGCTCACCATATTCAACATCACTTGCACCCCGGAACAATCCGGCGATATACACGAGTTCGTTGTTTGCTTCGTCCACGCGCGCGATCCCGTTTTGACCCAGCGCCGCCACGTAGATCGTGCCATCCGGTGTGACGGTCAAGCCGTCAAATCCCGGCGGATTTGGGCGTGTACCGTGCTCATAAATCGTGCTGTAAGAGCCATCATTCACGCTGACGCGGTAGATCACATTTTGTTCGGGATCGGTCACGAGGATCGAATCCGTGAACGCATCATAGGCGATCCCGGTGACGGCGCGGCGCTGATTGACCGCATCGGCGGCGGGGGGCGGCGGCACAAACCAGATCGTCCCGTTCGTTCCGTCCGCATCAAAGCGCCAGACTTCGTTGCGACCGGGGTCAGTCACGTAAAGGCGTCCGGTGCTGTCAAATGTCAAATCATTCGGGGCAACCCATCCCGTCGCATCAATTGAGGTCGGGAATTCCGTAATTTCTCCGCTGACCACAGGCACGCGCCACAACTTGCCGCCTCCCGTGCGCGGATCAGTATCATTCTGGTCGATCACCAGCACCGACGCGCCATCCGGCATAACAGCGACTCCCGTAAACGCGCCAATCGCGTCACGCGTGCCAGTGAGTTCGCTCACATGCCCCATCGGGCTGATCGCGTATACCGCGCCGCTCGAATAACTGCCGGTGATGATCGTATTATCCGGCAGCGCAGCGAGCGCTGGGGGATACGCATTGTCATCCGGCAGCGCGGCATACTGCGCTGCGCTGACGGCTGGATCGAGCGCGATGGACTGCACGCGCTGTCCGGTGTTGAGCGCGGAATTGATCAACAGGACTGCGACGCCGACGAATCCGAGTAAGCCGCCGCCGAAAATCACGAAGAAGACGAAGCGCCGCTGAGGCAGCGAGAGGGTTTGAATATTCTTGAGCATGGGTCATCCGGTAAACAGCATTGAGACGCGGATTATACCAATTCTTTCTCGGTATTCACGGCGATCACCTCGCTGTAAAACGAGACTTTGTAGCGGATCAGTTTCAAATGTTCGTTGAGGTCGTCGATACGCGCTTCGAGATCATGCTGCAAGCGTTTGAGCATCTCCACGCGCTGCGGCAGTGTGTGATCACCCTCCCGTTGAAGCTCGGCGTACACCTGCATTTCGTGGATCGGCATACCTGTTGCGCGGAGCTTGAGCAGGAAATCGATCCAGCCGATATCCTCATGGGTGTAGCGGCGGTGTGAGTTATCTGCCCGCTCGATAGGGTGGATCAGCCCGATACGCTCATAATAGCGCAGGGTGTGAACGCTCAATTTCGTCGCTTCGGCAACCTGCTTGATCGTGAGCAGTTGTTTGTGTCCGTTCGTCATCGCAAACTATTTACCTCCTGAGCGCGGGCAGCAAATACCGCGTGTATTCGTCTAAACAATCCGGGTCGCCGTCGAGCGGCTGCAAAATGATCGAATCCGCCCCTGCTTCGGCAAGACGCAGCACTGCCGACGCCGCTTGATCCGGCGTGCCTGCCGCCGACAGCGCATCGACCCACGCATCGGGGATATACGGTGCGGCTTGATCACCGTGCGTTTCTAAGAGCGTCCGCGCTTCGTCTTGAATGCCGAGCGCTGCTAACTGCGGATGTGACCATTTTAACCGTGATGTGATTAACCGCCGCATGATCGACCGCGCCATTGTGACATCCGTGCTGACCTTCGTCGTCAGATACACGGCGATTTGGTGATCGCCTAACGGCTGCGTGCGCTCCGCGATTCCCGCGTTGATGTGCTGTTTCGCCCATCGCACATAGGCGGGCGACGACATATCGGTGAGGATCGTTCCTTCGGCGGTGCGTCCGGCAAGCTGCATTGACTTCTCTCGCATCGCGCCGATGTAAAGCGGCGGCGGCTGGGTGGGGAACAATGTCATCTGCACCCCGTCCAAGTGGACATCGTGCTGATCGACTGTTACGCGATCTCCATTCAGGAGTGCGCGCACCGTGTTGACCGTCGTTTCGAGTGTTTTCATTGAGGAAGTGGGGGATGCGCCGATCTGCTTCATCCACGAATCGACGCCGTGACCAAAACCGGGGATGATCCGTCCCGGAAATGCCCGCGCCAGCGTCGTGATCTCCATCGCGGCGAACAGCGGATTATAAACGGTCGCGGGAAGCAGCCCGATCCCGACGGTCAAACGCTCGGTTGCGCTTAAGGCAACCGCCGCTGACGTGAACGCACCGGGCAAAAAGCAGTCATCCCACAACCATAATTCATCGAATCCGGCGGCTTCGGCACGGCGCGCAAAATCGCGGAGTGTCTCCGGCGGAAAAGTTGGGTGAAAGATCACACCGAGCCTATAACGTGGAGAAGTCATGGCTAACGCTCCTTATGCGTTCGCAACGAAATCGACTCCGAGTGTACCGCAAATTCACCCATGCAAAGGGCTTGACTTAGAGCACGCTCTAACTTGTAGAGTCACGGATAGATAGGATGAGTCCGAAAGGGTCAGACACAATGGACATGCGGCAGTTAGGACGTTCCGGCATTCAGGTATCGCCGTTGGGGATGGGCTGTTGGGCAATCGGCGGCGTGTGGCAGTTCCTTGATATTCAAGCGGGGTGGGGCGAAGTGGACGACGACGAGTCGATTCGCGCCGTGCATCACGCCATCGCCAGCGGGATCAATTTCTTCGACAGCGCCGCGAATTACGGCACAGGTCACAGCGAAGATGTGCTCGGTCGCGCGCTTGCCGGAAAGCGCGATCAGGTCATCATCGCCACCAAGTTTGGTTGGGATGTCGATGAAGCCGCCAAGCGGGTGCGCGGCTATGACTCCCCTGAACAGGTGATCACGAACGTACGCGCCGAATGTGAGCGGAGTCTGCGTCATTTGAACACCGATCACATCGACCTGTATCAGCTTCATGTGTGGGATTATCCGGTCAGCCATGTGCCGGAATTGGTCGGAGTGCTCGAAGCACTTGTACGCGAGGGCAAAATTCGCGCGTATGGCTGGAGTACAGACAATACTGAAGCGGCGCGTCTGTTTGCCGAAGGTGAACACTGTGCAGCAATTCAGCACGATTTAAATGTTGTGCTGGATGCGCCTGAAATGCTGGCACTGTGCGAAACACTCAATCTGGCGAGCGTCAACCGGACGCCGCTGGCGCGCGGCGCGCTGACCGGAAAATACACGCGCGATACTGTATTCGCCGCGAACGACGTGCGTACCGATTCATGGGCGCGTGACCATATCCTGCTTCCCGCCTTTGACAAGCTCGACGCGATCCGCGACATTTTGACGAGCGGCGGTCGGACGCTGGCACAAGGGGCGCTGGCGTGGATTTGGGCGCGCAGCCCAGTCACCGTGCCGATTCCGGGGATTCGCACGGTCGCACAGGTGGACGATAACGCCGGAGCAATGCGTTTTGGCGCGCTCACGCCAGATCAAATGCGCCAGCTTGACGAATTGATCCAGCGCGCGTAGGCGATCCGCCCATCATCCGTACTTTAGCCGCCGCATATTGCGCCTTTATAATGGTGTGAACGGCGGCTAAAGGGGGATAAGCACATGCGGCGGATCATCTCAGGGGCGGCGCTGGCGCTGATGCTGGCGCTTGCCGGGTGCAACATGTCCACCCCACCTGTGACTCCCACGCTTGCGCCAACGCGCACCGCTTCGCCAACGCAGCCCGTCACGCATACGCCGTTCCCGTCGATGATTCCCAATACGGTGACGGGAACCACACCCCCATCCGCGACGCTTACGGCAAGCCGCACCAATGAACCAACAGCGATCCCAACAGACACACCTCCCCCTACCATCACCGACACGCCGAGCGAGACGCGTCCGCCCACGCTGACACCGCTGCCTATCATCCCGACGGACACACCGCCGCCGACCGATGCGCCGAGTTTGACGCCGACGGGCACGCCGTCGATAACACCGAGCTTCACCGCGTCCGTCACGCTGACGCCGCGCCCGCCGACGTTGGATGGTTCAGCAACGCAGAAGGCGCAGATCGCGGGCGAAAGCACGCTGAACGCCGCCACGCTGACCGCTGAGTTTGAGCAGATCGCCGCGACGATCACACAGATGGCGGTGAATGCGCCGACACGCCCGCCCACCGCAACATGGACGGAACTCCCCACGACGGTTATCTTGTCTACCTTTACGCCAGTTCCGCAACCAACGCTCGACGCCACGCCGACTTATGTCACTGCCGCGCCGGGAACGAGTGTGCCGCCGCTGGATCAACCAACGATTACCCCGCCGATTGGCGGCGGAGAGGCGGAAGGACGCGGTGATCTGGAGACGTTCACGCCGCAGCCCGCCGCGCCAGCGGTTGAGCCGACCGCGCTGTTTGAGCCGATCAATCCTGACCCGCTGATCCAGTTCGCTCCGGCGGATCGCTCGTATGCGCTTTCGACATCGGGCGGCTTGCGTGGGGATGCGTTCGCGCTTCCCGGTGGGGCGTTTACGTTCGCACAGAATCCGCTCAACCCGGCGCAGTACGCCCGCGTCGCGCAGAACGGTTCGCTGTTCGTCGTCAACGGCGCGGGTGATCCCGGTGCTCGCTTGAGCGCATCGCCGTTTTCAGAATTTGAACCCGGATCACCGGGAACGAACAACGCCCGCGTGACGCTCGTGCGCTGGTCGCCGGATGGTCGCTATGTCGCTTTCTTGATCGACACCTTGAGCGATGAATCGACCGATAACAATTTGCAGAATGACGGGATTTACTTCTTCGAGCCGGGGCTGACCGCGCCGCACGCGCTGTTTAGAAGCTGCCCGCCGGAATTAAGCTGTCAATTGGTGCGGCATGACGCAGGACCGTATGAATTCCGTCCCTATGACTTTGAATGGAACAGCAGCAGCACCGCGCTTTTGATCCGGCTGCACTTGGAGGATAACGCCCTCGCGTTCGCGCTCGTTCCCGCGCTGACCAGCACCAATCCCGCTGAACTCCCGCGCATCTACCGCTACGAATATGCGATGTGGTCAAGCGACGGAACGCGTGTGCTTGCCAGCGGTGCGGGCGAAGACGGCATCATCGGCATTCGCTGGATCGATGTGAGCACGGGTGCGATCACGCCGATTTACAATGCCAGCGCGAACGGGGGCTGGATCGGGTATGCAGCGGAAACCCCCGCCGGGGTGATCGGATTGGGTACGGTGAGCGGAGCAGGCAGCCCGCTCGCATTGGTCAGCGCGAACGGCACACCGATCAGCGCCGCAGTCGGGAACGTACAGCCGGAGCGGGTCGCGTGGAGTCCTGATCGCACAGCCGTCTTGATCGTGACGAACGAAAATGGTGCGCGGCGCTATTTTGTGGCGCGAATCAGCGGGGCGGTAGAAGAAATTACGGGGGTTGTGGCGGGGGCGCTCGCCGTCGAATGGGTGAGCGCGCCGCCGCCGTAGTCAACAAACTCAGCCGCCGACACAGCTTGTGAGAATGAAGCCGTTCACGCGACCGCCGTTAAAAATCTCCGTCCACGATGCGCCATCCGCGCCATCTACTGGAGTGGGGTTGACATACCACGTTTGACCCGCGTGGATCGTGCCGCTGCCGACGGGCTGACCTGCGGCTGTGTTGTAGACCGGAGTTTCACAGGTAATCGTGCGCAGGACGAAGCCAGACGGGACGCCGGGACCACCGCTGGCAGTTTCTTCGCTGACCGGGATGAGATCACTGCATATTCCTGTCCCCTCAAGCACCACCTCATCCGGTCCGATGACCAGCTCCGGGCTGAAAAACCGCACGGTGATCGGGTTGGCGGCGGGCGCGACCGTGAATGGATAATCACCGAGATCCCAACCGCCGATCATTCCACCGATTGAAATGACATACGAATCTTGGTACAGCAAGTTGCCCAGCCCATCATAGGCTTCTAAGAGAATTACTTCCGCGTTGGGAATGGTGTTGCGGGAGTGATAAATGCTGCCCGAACCGGTGATCAGGATTCGGTCGCAGTCCGCTGTCAGGCTTAATGAGCCGACCACGAGAGCCGCCGATACGCTAGAAATAGAGGTGAGCAGGAGAATGAAGAGGGCGACAGCGAGGCTCAAGCGCAAAAAATGGGACTTTAGACGCATGAGGGTGATCCTAAGACTAGATGTACACCCTTTTTATCTTACGAACTTTCTAACGGCGCGCAAGACATGGAATGGGCAGCCCAGCATGAACTGAACTGCCCTACAAACTCAGCCGCCGACGCAGCTTGTGAGAATGAAGCCGTTCACGCGACCGCCGTTAAAAATCTCCGTCCATGATGCGCCGTCCGCGCCATCCACTGGCGTGGGGTTGACATACCACGTTTGACCCGCGTGGATCATGCCGCTGCCGACGGGCTGACCTGCCGCCGTGTTATAGACCGGGGTTTCGCAGGTGATCGTGCGCAGCACGAAGCCAGCCGGGACGCCGGGACCGGGTACGTTGACGCTCGGCAGTCCGGGGCAGTTAAAGGTCGCCGAAATGATGACCTGATCAGGCAAGCCGTTTCCGCCGGGGCTGAAAAAGCGCGCGGTGATCGGGTTCGCGGCAGGTGAACCAACGAAAGAAAACGTAGGTCCCAAGCCAACAGCCGTGGTCCCAACTGGACGAATCTCATCCTCATCATAAAGCACGTTTCCTAAGCCATCGAATGCTTGGAGACGAATTGTTTCGGTACCGTCGCCGTTGGTATTCCGATCGAATGTGACGCCGCCGCCACCGCTAGTTGTGATTGCGGTGCAGGTGACGCCCATATTTAGTGTGCCTGAAACCGAACCGGCAAACGCAGCAGAAATCGGGATGAGGAGGGCGAGAAAAAGGACGAACACGAAAGTCACACGGGCAGATTTCGAAGTCAAGGTCATTTGCGATAACCCCTCGCGAAAGCAGATACTATTCAAATCTTACTGTGCTTTTGTGAAGCTTCAACGGGTTTGTGAAAAAGAACACATAATATTTATTATTCCGCTCTGAACACGCGCAGCGCCTTTTACAGCTTTTTTTGATCGCAACTGTCGAACAGACATGCTACAATTAAAACGGCATCTCATGTTACGGAGTGCGCCATGCTCGAACCGAAAGCGCCCTACGAACCCGGTCAAACCGGGCGAACGCCGCGTGTCGAAGTCAACTTGCCACCCGTTG
>JAPKMU010000088.1 GCA_026645745.1 Anaerolineae bacterium
TCAACCGGATCAAATGCTTCATCGCGGACACCCTTCCCGCCTCAACGTGTGGTAAAGTCGTGCATCACAGTATAGCACGCCGACGGAGAAGGACTTGGCATGATTCCGTATATGCAGGGCGCACACCCTTATCTGCTTCACGGGGGATCGACCGGAGTTTTGATTCTGCACGGGCTGACCGCCACCCCCGCTGAACCGCGTTGGTTGGGCGATCATCTGCACACAGCAGGGTATACCGTCTGCGGGATGCGCCTTGCCGGACACGGGACGGATCACCGGGCGTTGGCGCGCATTCGGTGGGAGGATTGGGCGGCGTCAGCCTTTGACGGCTATTACCTGCTCTCGTCACTGGTGGATCGGGTTGTGATCATCGGGCATTCGATGGGCGGAGTCGTGGCGATGGCGCTCGCCAGCGATGAGCGGATCGACGTATCGGCGCTGGTTTTGCTGGCAGCTCCCGCCGAATTCGAGTCACGAACGGTCAAAATGGCACATTGGCTTCAACATGTTCTGCGCTACACCGATCAAACAGACAAAAGCCCGTTTGTCCCGCTGCTCAAAGCGGAGCAGGCGCGGCGCGGTGAACCCGTATTAGGGCGTGTGCGTTATGACCTGTGGGCATCACGCGCGGTCGCGGAACTCAACGAGATGACCGATTACGCTTACGAACATCTCCCCAATGTCACCGCGCCGACTCTGCTCGTGTACAGCCGTAAAGATGAGACGATTCCTTACGCCAATATGGCGAAAATTCAGGCACGGATCGGCGCGCAAACCGTTGAAACGCACACGCTTGAAATGAGCGGGCATATCCTCCCGCAAGATGTCGAGCGCGAAACCGTGTTCGAGACGGTCGAAAGCTTCTTGCAGCGTATCGGAGCACACGCTTGATCGTCCGTCTTTACCCTCCCTATGCGCATCTGTTGAACATTCGCAGTCTCAGCGCATATTCGGTACTCGGTCATGTCGAAGATGGCGTTTACCGCCGCTTGTTCAAGGCGGGGGCGGGCTTGGCGCTGGTCGCGTTTCACGAGGTCGGTACGCCGGACGATCCGGCGGTGCGGGCTGAAGTCGTCGCGCATGAAGGGCACGTCGATGACAGCATCCTTTGGTCGGATGTGCTGCATGTGCTGAATCCGGCACGCGATCATCGTCCGTTCTTGGCGTATGCCGCGCAAAATCCGCCGCTCGATCAGGTGATCGAGCCGCTCGTCGGGCTGCATTCGTTCCGCTTTGAGCGTTTATTCGATGCGCTTATGGTCACGATGATCGAACAACAGATCAGCTTACGGGCGGCGCAGTTGGCGGAGCGATTTTTGTGTCAATGGGGCGGCGCATCGTTGGAACACGGCGGACACACGTTTTACACCTTTCCGCCTGTTGAGCGGATCGCCGCCGCGACGGTTGAAGACCTGACGCCGACGAAGATCACGTTTATTCGCATGCGGCGCTTGATCGACGCAGCACGGCGGGTTGTTGAAGGCGAAATCGATCTGGAGGCGCTGCGGGATGCGCCGAATGCGGTACGTTATCCTCAGTTGATCGCGCTGCACGGTGTCGGGCATTGGACGGCGGCATGGACGACGATCCGCGCCGCCGGGGAATATCTATACATTGGGCGGGCGGATGTTGCCCTGAGGAGCGCGGTCAACCGTTATTTTTATGGCGTCAAAGGGCGGCTTGATCCTGATGAGATGGATCGGTTGTTCGCGTCCTATGCAGAATATGGCGCAATCGCCGCCTATTACACGATCATGCGCTATGCGCTCGATTTGGAGACGGTCTAAGCCACCTCGTAATCGCGGTAGAAGATGCCGAGTGCGGCTTTTGCCCGTGCGCGGCTGACCAAATACGTGCCGGTCGTATACGTTTCGTTTTTGACCAACCTGTATTCAAACGCTTGTGGATCGCGCCCCAACTCGCCGCCAATCCAGCCGATCAGCTTGCGGCGGCTCATGATGACCAGCAGACCATCGGCGTAGATATGGGCGTAAAAATCGGCACTGGTTGACCAAGGACCACCGGAAATATTTCTCTCGATGCTCGAATAACGTTCGACTGCCATGAACGGGGTGTTTTCGCGCGAGTAACGCGGCTCGCTTTTGACTTCGACGTACTGCACCGTGCCGTCGCGCCGCGTGATTTGCAGATCGCCGCGATAGTAAAAGCGCGGATCGGATTGCAGATCGATCACCTCCGCGACATCTTCGCGCCGGGCGAGCCATGCGCGCACTTTCTCAACCAGCTCGTAAGATTCGCGCTGTTTACCGGGGAAGTTATACGCCGCCATGCTTCACCCCCACCGGGAATCAGTGGGGGAAAGCGCTCTCCCTCACCTATACCCGTATATTCTTGAACGCCAGCACTTCCACCGCCGGGGTACGGTTGCCGTTGCAGCTAATCCGGCGCGGCGCGGGAAGTTCTTTTGTCACGTACCCGTAATCGTGGTACAGCTCCATGATGCGCGGCGTCGCTTGATTGGACAGGATCACCGGTCCGTCATGCGCCGCTAACCAGCCCGCCAGCCGTTCTTGATCCGCCCAGTTAAAGCCGTAGCTTGAATACTGGACGAACGGCACATCATACGGCGGATCGGCATAGATAAAATCGCCGGAACGCACCCCGACCTGCTCAAAGTCGCCGCTGACAAACCGCCACTCCGCAAGCGCCTGCGAATACTCCGGGAAGGCTTCCTCACGGTAGTTGATCCGTTTGTACTTGCCGAAGGGCACGTTAAATTCGCCCTTCTTATTGAAGCGACACAAACCATTATACCCGGTTTTGTTTAAAAAATAGAACAATTGAGCAGACTCATTACCGTAACAAGCATTGGCGTGGATCAGGGCATTAAAACGTTCACGGCGCTGGAGATAAACCTGACGGTCATTGTCATGACCGGTCAGGATATCAAGCTGCAAGCCGTCCTGAAGATGCCGATAAAAATTGATCAGGTGGGCATTCATATCATTGAGGAGGGCGTAACCCGGCTGCAAACCAAGCGCCATCGCCAGCCCGCCGCAAAATGGCTCGACATAACGACGATCACGGAACTGCTCCCAGTACGGGCGCACATGTTCGACCAGCCATCGCTTACCACCCGCCCATTTGAGCGGCGGTTTAAGCGCGGCGTCCGTTCGTAGGGAAGGGCGATCGAGGGTCAAGACCATCAGGGATCACTCTTTGTTAAGAATGGATGATCTCTCGATTGTACCGATGTGCAGATCGCCGCGCAATCGGAATAACGGAGGAAACGTAAGGACTTAACGCAAAGGCGCGAAGTCGCAAAGAAAAGCGGTGTGTGCTTTGCGCCCATAGGCATCAAGTTAAGTTTTGCCGTTCGCACACACTGACCTCTCCCCCACTCGCTTCGCTTGCGTGGGAGAGGGGGCAGGGGGTGAGGGGAAGTCTTAAGGCTTATCTTGATGCTTATGGCGGAGTCTGCTTCGCGTCTTTGCGTTGATGATTTTGTGTTACGTCATCAATTTGTCGTACAGCAGTTCCACGCTGAGTTCTGGCAGCACGGTTTCTTTGCTCTGTACGTTGAGCGCCGCCGCTGTCGCGCCGAGCCGCATCGCTTCATCGACATCGACATTGTTGAGCAAGCCGAAGATCACCGCGCCCGTGAACGCATCCCCGCCGCCTGTTGGATCAACGACGTGGGTATGCAGCGCGCCAATAAAGCCCGCGCCGTTGGCATCAGCATAAGCAAGCCCGACTTCGCCCATCGTGACGACGGCGATCTTTGCGCCTAACTGCACCAGACCGCGCGCCGCTGCAATCGACGAGTCGCGGTCGTATGCTGGATTGAGCATCCCGCATAACGCGGCTGTTTCGGCGGCATTGGGCGTGATCAGGTACACATGGGAGATGAAATCGCACAACTTGGCGGCAAGCTGCGGCGTGGTGGGATCGGCGGCGACGCGAACGCCAAAGCGTCCCGCGAGTTCAAAAACGGTCGCCATCGCTTCGTCGGAAAGATTTGTGTCGATCACGATCATCTCCGCCCCGGCGATCAAATCGGTCTGCTTGAGCAGATAATCGCGGTTGACCGATTCCAGCACATCATAATCGTGAATCGCGACGACGGTTTCCCACCGCATGTCTTTGGGTTTGAGCAGCGTCACATAAGTGCCCGTGCGCGCCTCTTTGACGACCCGCACCCGCGAAATATCGAGTCCACCTTGTTCACAGGCATTCAAGACGCGCTTGCCTTGACGGTCGCGTCCGACAGCGGTGAGCAGATAGGTTTTGACTTCCAGCCGCGCGAGGTTTTCACCGATGTTGCGCGCAACCCCGCCGACGCTGTTACGGATCACGCCGGGGTTGCTTTCTCCCCATATGATCGTGTCGCCTGTCCGCGCTTTGATGTCGATCCCCGCCGCGCCGATCACCACCACATGTCCGTCGCTCATCTCCCGCCCCTTTCGCTTAGGTTGGCTCTAACCATGCGTGCAAATCATGATTTTTCCGGGGGAACAACCGTCCTTGTGAGACGGATGTGAGCGCGCCGCGTGGATGCAGGCGCAGGCGCAAGCGATCAATCGTCGGCTGACCTGCTGCTATCCAATCGGTGAGCATCTTTTGAACGGTCAAGAAAGCATCCGACGCGCCGAAGCAGTGCGCCGCACCTCTGCCGTCCAACGGGATAAAACACGCGCTTCCTTGTGCGATCAAGGCGAATCCTGTCCCGCTCACGCCGTAGGGCGCGATGTCTTCCGGGGCAGTGTAAAACGCCATCGTGTTTTCAAGCGGGAGGTGAATCGTCATGTACGGGATGAATCCCGCAAACAGCATCGACCATGTGAGCGGTCGATCAAAATAGTTGATCTCTGACCAATCGCTCATGAATGACTGAAGCGCCCCTCCGTCAATCCGTTCAATCTGCGATGAGGTGAGTTCAAGCGAGGTGCTGCCCACCCGTTCACTGAGATCAGGCATCGCGTCCGCGCCGCGCAGATGCACGAACCAGCACGGAAGGTTGTGATCGCTGTAGAGCGTGCCGCCCGGTTCAAACCGGAATGCCGCGCTGACCTGAAGCGCCTCTAACCAGATCGGCGTGACCAGCACGCCCGACGGCTTGAGCTGCCGCTCCCATGCCGGGGGGATATCGTATACGTTCGCCGTCGAAATGATGCGGTCATAGCTGGCGCGTGGGGCGTACCCTGCCGCGCCATCCCCTTGCACAATCGAAACCGCGCCGCGCATCTGGATGCGCTGGAGATTCCGCTCGGCGCGTTCGATCAAGTCCGCTTCCATTTCGACAGAGGTCACGCGCCCTTCACCGACGATATGCGTGAGCAAGGCGGCGTTGTAACCCGTTGCCGTTCCGATTTCAAGGACATTCAGCCCGCGCCTAAGCGCAAGCTGTTCGAGCATCTGGGCGATCATGCTCGGTTGGCTGATTGTACTGATCACGCTGCCGTCGCTCTGCCGCTTGAGCAAAATCGACTGGTTGGCGTAAGCCTGTTCAAGTGAAATTTCCGGCAGAAAGGCATGGCGCGGAACTGCCATGAATGCTGCCTCAACTGCGCGATCGTGCAAATCACCGTTCGCTTTCATCGCGCTGATGAGATTCTTTTGAAGCTGCGCCACATCGGAAGTCGGCAATTAAGATTGTCCTCAGCTCTGATACCATGCGCGGCGTTTCTTCAACGAAACACCGCCGTCACTCTCTTCTCGCCGCGTCGTGCGGACGCGCCCGCGCGCGTCAATATGCACCTGCCCGGCTTTTTGAAGCCGCGCGAATTCCTCCGGCGTGATCACGGGGGCGGGTTCGCCGCCGAGCCGTTCCAGCCGTTCTTCATAGGTTTCTACCGAATCGCTCGCCGCTCCGGTGTCGGCTTCGTTCGGCTGCTCCGGTATAGTCGCGGGCGGCACAGGTGCTCCTGAGACCGGTTCGCCGGAAGTCTCCTGTTCGTCTGCGGGGATGTTCGTGTATTCGTCCGCCATCGTCTGCTCACTCGTCCTGATCGTCTACGGATAAACCAGCCTGTCGAAACATTTCATCAACCGAAACGGCGGGCTCGTCGGTTTCGAGCGTATTTTCCGCCGCATAATGCCCCCCGCACACCAGACAGGTTGGGCTGCGCGGGATCGTTACCCATACGGATGAATAGGGCAGACTGATTTGCCCTTCCAAGATTTCAAGCGCGGTATTTGCCAAGATCAGCGTACTGCCGGGGAGTGGTCGATAGGCATCCGTGCCGCGAAGGAGTTCATTCAGGGCGATTTCCGCCTGAGCGCCCGCGATACGGGTCACATGCAGCCACAAACCCGGTTCCGCATCCAACGTGCCATCTTTCCCGATCATACCATAGTCCAGTTCGGCGGTTTCTTCAGTTTTGGCGCTGGCGAGGTCTTCGCGCACCTGTTCCGCCCAACACGCATAACACGCGCCGTCATACGGGTGAATGATCACCACATCGCCGCCTTCGCCGCGCTGGTACACGCCCGCGTAGATCGTGGTCAAGTTCCGCGCCAGTGCCGCTTCGTTGAGCACGTATTTCGACGGTTCGTTGTCGATGCCGCTGATCACCAGATCAACACCTTCGAGCGCGTCGAAATTCGCCTCAAGCCGACCGATATGCACTTCGACCGCTGCATTCGGGTTGCGATGCCGGATCAAGTCCGCGACCGCTTCGGCTTTCGGCTGACCCAAGTAGCGGCGATCCGCAACATGGCGCACCATGTTGGTTTCTTCCAGCACGTCATCATCGATTAAGACGAAACTGCCGACGCCGCTCATCGCCAGCCCTAAAGCGACGAATCCGCCGCCAGAGCCGCATCCGATCACGGCAACCTTTTTCTTTGCCAGCACGGCGAGATTGCCCGCGCCGATCAAGCGCTCCACACGATCCCAATTCATAACGCCGCATCCTCTTTTGATGTGTTCGTTTTGTCGTCGTCACTGCCGCTCGCAGGTTCGGGCGAGTCCGCTTTCGTGAGGGTGGTCGTTTCCGTGCTGAGTTCAGATGTTGGCACGGCTTTGGCTTCGGTTTCAACGACGGCTTCAGCGGGAGCAGCTTGGGTGTGCGATGCGCTTGCTGAATGCGCCGTTTGCACGTCAAGCGACAGATTCTTTGCCGCCGCGATTTCTTTGACGTAATCAATCAACCAGCGCTGATCATCCCATGTCTCCGGCATGATCTCAATCGGTTGGCTTTGCGACCACGCCTGCTCGAAGATCTGATACAAGTCATCTTCCTCGCCCATCGGGATAAACGGCGCGATCCGCGCACGCGGGGGATGTGCCGGATAATCATGCGGCGTGATCAACAGCAGCATGTGATCCCAATCGGCGCGGGCGGTAAGCAGGCAGACATCGAGCGGTGTCTGATCATCGGCGTTCCACAACGAAAGTGAGAGGAAAATGCCGTGATCTTTCAAGCGGCGGCATTCGAGATCGAAGCGTTCTTCAGCGCCTAAGTGCCAAGGAATTGGCGGGAGTGCAGGCAGTTGATCATTGGGATAAACGGTCGGCGTAATCGGCACAAAACCGCGCGACTTGAGATCGATAAACCACCAATCGACGCGGACATTCGTCCCGTCCTTATCGGGGATGAGCAGAAAACTCGTCGTGACTCCGCCCGCGTCGTCATTCGGTTCGTGACCAAGCGTGACGATAGGCGCGAGCATAAAACCGAGCGCATTTTCCGAATCGGCAATCCATTCGAGCGCGGTCATCAGGTCGCCCATGCTCGGCTGGATCATAAAACCGGGCTGCTTATGCCAATCCCCCAAATGATGCAGCGGCGCATCCCACTTCTTCTTGAGGGGATCAAGCGTGGCACGATACGCGCGCCAATTTTCGCGCCACCAATACAAGATTTCGTCTTGGCGCTCGTCTCCCTGTTGAAATGTGTGATAGTGCCGGATCGCGGAACTATCCGGGGCGATGGTGTCCAACACGTAAAGCGTGGGGGTTCCACCGTGCGCGCTTTCCGCGACAATACCGACCATCGCCTCGCCCGTTTCATCTTCAAGATACGATTGTACCGCCGCCATCATGCGGTCGATCACGCGCTGGGCGACGACGAGATTGGGTACTGTTGTTTTTCTGCCGACGATCCGACCGAGCATTATCCGTCCTCTCTAGCGATAGCGCGGCGGAAGCGGGGTATTCGGGTCAACCCGTTCTTCGACACCGGGCCACGTCCCCGTTTCGCGCCATGTGTAATAGGCGTACAACCATTGAACCGCCCATGCTGCTACCGTGACCGCCGTCGATGTCGCGGGATTCCATCCGTAGCGCTCGCCATCACGCGGGTTGAACAGGCAAAGCTGTCCATCTTCGTATTGATGCTTCTTGCTAATGATCTCTGGCGAAAGCACATAAGCCTCTGCTGGACGATTCGGATAATCGAGCGGATAAATGATCCGCAGCCGGTGAGTCCGCTGATTGGCGCGCAAAATCGAGAGATTGATCTCGACATCGCCTTCCCATGCCATCAGATCGCGTTCCCTACGCGGCACTTTGAGCTTGAATGTATCCCCGAAGGTCAGCCGCATCGCATCGAATTCTTGACGCAGCCGCACCGAGACCTCATTTCGGGTTCCCCACCATGCGGGCATGTCGCCTTCACTCCTTCACATGTCATTGCGCGATGTGATTGATTCTACCATCAAGCTCACGCTGATCTACGTGGGACTACGCCCTAAAGTTGCGGTGGTTGAGCACCCATTCGCTGATGTGCTGATCGACGGCGGCAGGGTAGACCAGTCCCAGACGTTCAGCGGTGCTGGCGCTGATCTTGCGAAAGTGAACGATAAGGGCATCAAGCGCCGCCCACGATGAATCGGGATCATAGCCTGCGAACAGGTTCGGGATCACCGCTTGATCGTCCGGGGATGCCCATTCTTTGATGTAGCGTCCAGCATGCCACGTGTCGTGATCCCACCCATTTACTGCGCGGGAGTGCCACATGAGCATTTGCAGCCATTCGGCGCGGGCACGGTAGAGGCTGTACTGCACCATCCAACGTTCATCACGCCGAAGCCAGCGCACCGTCTGATAAACCGCGTACCAAAACGCATGGTTGGCGGCTTCATAGGCGGTTTGATCCGGTTTTTGGGGAACAATTCCGCGCCCGCTCGGAGGTGGCTCTGCGGCGAGGACAGCGTCTTTGTCAAACATCACTTGATAGCCGCGTTCCAAGACTTCACGTTTGCCGTGATCGACCCCGCCGCGCACCTGATCAACACGCCAAAAGACGATATCGACCTTGCGCGCACCTTCATAGACGATTAGGTATTCGGGATCGCCGCCGCCTGTGTTCTCGAAAACATAGACCCATACCGCACCGAACTGATGAATCCACTGTGACGACTCGGTGAAAAGCGCGGCATCCTCGACGACGAACACCAAGTCAAGATCGGAAAGCGCGTCGGCAGGGTGATCGCGCCGCGCGTGTGATCCGAGCAGTAGGGCAGCCCTAATCGGTGCTTGATCCTCCGCCCATCGAACGATGATGTCTTGTAGTGCTTGCATCTCTGCGTGTGTTGGCATATGAATTTTTCACCTCTTGATTTGCGACAGTGCTCCTCATATTGAATTATGCGTGAAACGCTTGAATTCCGATGAATGTCATGAATTTGACATGGACTTAGAACCATTGTGATTGATTTCACAAGTTTCAATGTACAATGTGCATAGGCTGGAATGCAGCCAAGATTGTGTAAAACCGTTAAAAGCCTGTAAAGCATGTGCGGCGGCGCTTGACGAATGCGCAAAAGTGACATACAATGTGGGTATCAATTGAATGTTCAAAACAATTTAAATGCCACTTGCGCTCTTGTTTGTAGCCGACTTTAACGCGGCATGCTTATCGTATGAGGACAAGTGGAGAAAACCATGTTCGTGAATGATCTCGAAGTCATCCGGATGCGTCACAGTGAACTACAGCGCGAAGCAGCAGCAGCGCGTTTGGCGAAGGAAGCAATGAAGGCACAGCGCGGCGCGGTTCAGAACGCCCCCGTCGTCACCTCTGCCCCTTCTGTGACCACCACCGCCGAAATGAAGAAGGCGCGGGTCGAACCGAAGCTGGTTACGAACGCGCGTTAACACACACAGATAGAATGCGATGGACACCGATTCCTCTATAAATAGTGGCGAGCTTCATCCTGAAGATACCTTCACGATCACCTCATTGGAGACGTTGAAGGTATTTTCTGATCCCCTGCGGCAGCAGATCATTGAAGCCTTGATGGACGGCGCGAAAACGGTGAAGCAGATCGCATCGCTCCTCGATGTGATTCCCACCAAGCTGTATTACCACATCAACTTGATGGAAGAACACGGCTTGATCGTCGTGACCGATACGCGGATCGTGTCCGGCATTATTGAGAAGCATTACGGCTTACGCGCGCGTAATTTCAATATTCGGCATACTCTCTTGACACCCGGCGGCAAGGATTCTGCGAATCCCGGTTTTGATGCGATCATGGATGCGACGATCAACCGCGCGCAAAACGAGATTCGGCGGGCGGTGCAGTCGGGGGTGATCAATACCGCGCCGGATGCGCCAACGCATCGCAAGGTATCGATGGGGCGTGGGCGCAGTTATTTAACGCCAGCCCAAGCAGAAGAATTTTATGCGCGGCTTCACGCGCTGGTTGACGAGTTCGAGGCGCAAAGCGCGCCGCCTGAAGCACACGACGACGCGCCACTGTATATCCTAAGCTATGTGATGTATCCGCTCACCAAACCAGCTGACGATTAAGACTTCTCCTACCCCAAACACCCAATAACCAACGCCATGCTCAAACATCGCGTTGGTTATTTTCTTAAACCCCTTTAATTGACAATCATCACATTGTTTTGACATTAAGCCGAGTGATGCATAGACTGTTTTTGCTAAGGACAGAGTCTTTGTAATGATTCCCCCCCAAAGACAGCGGGATGTACTCACATTTTCTCTGTCCATCGCAGCTTGCATCGCATAAAGGAATGTCCATGCGCTACACCGTTTTCAGTCCAGATCATGAGGTCTTGGGCGCAACCATCATTTCTTATCGCAATTCCGTCAATGAACCGAACTACCGTGAAATTTATACGCAGTTGGGGCTGGATAAAGTGCAGCCGGATCAATGGTATCCGTTTCAGAAGATGCTTGACGTGTTCAACATCCTTGGCGAGCGTGAAGGCTCGTTGATGGATTTCGTGAGCATTGCGCTGGCTGCCGTCGTGGGATCGCCCATGCCGCCTGAATTCGATACGATGCCCTTTGTGCAAATCATGCAAGCCTTTAGTCATGCGATCACACTGGTGAATCGTGGGACGGATTACGGATATGCCACTGTGACAGAAGTCGAGCCGAACCATTTGCGGATTGATGCTCGCTATCCGTCGCCGGACGACATTATGTATGGCGCATTGTACGGTTATGCCAAGCGGTTTTTACCGAAGGGAACATCGTTTACGCTGCGCTACGATGAGACGATTCCACGCCGTGAGCATGGCGGTGACGTGACCGTGATGCACTTGAGATGGACGCCGCCGGAAAACGCACAGAAGTAGACGTTCCAAAAGCGCAACTCTAGCTGATATTATATGTTCATCGCAGATTTCATCACAGAAAGGAATATCCATGCGCTACACCGTTTTCAGTCCAGATCATGAGATTTTAGGTGCGTTGATTATTTCCTATCGTAACTCCGTCAATGAACCGAACTACCGCGAAATTTATACACAGTTAGGGCTGGATCAAGTGCTGCCCGATCAATGGTATCCTTTTCAACGACAGCTTGATGTATTTAATACACTTGCCGAGCGTGAAGGCTCGATGATGGATTTTGTGAGTATTGCACTAGCATCTGTCATGGGTGCGCCGATGCCCCCCGAATTTGACCACATGCCGTTCGTCCAAGTGATGCAAGCCTTTAATCATTCACTGGCGATGGTGAATCGCGGGACGGATTACGGATACACGACCATCACCGAAGTCGAACCGAATCATTTGCGGATTGAGGCGCGCTATCCAGCACCAGACGATATTCTTTATGGTGGGGTGTACGGCTATGCCAAGCGATTCTTACCGAAGGGAACATCGTTTACGCTGCGCTACGATGAGACGATCCCGCGACGTGAGAACGGCGGTGAAGTGACCGTGATGCACTTGAGATGGACGCCGCCGGAAAACGCGAAATAAATCGAGGGTTTAAACGAAACCCCTAACGCATTCCAGAATGCGTTAGGGGTTTTTTGATCGTAGATGTTATGGGCTGGTGGTCGGCGCGGGCGGGAGGGTCGGGACGGTATTCGCGTCTTCTTCGCTGCCGCCTGTGCCACCGCTCGGCAAGCCAATCGTCGCCGGATCAGGGCTTGCGGTCGGCGCGGTTTGACCGGGGAGTAAGCCTGTTCCACTGCCCGTTGTTCCCGGTGCTGCTGCCGAAATATCTTCAACACAGCGGAAACCGATCCACGCTTGCGGGTCGTTCGGCTGCCAGCTTTGACGGTGCATCGTGCGCGCGAAGAACGGCACGCTGCTCCATGCGCCGCCGCGCACCGATTTTTCAGAACCGGTCGCGGGACCCTGCGGATCAAGCGAGCTTGCGTCGGCAGAACCGTAATAGGTCGCGCCGAACCAATCATTGACCCATTCCGCGACGTTGCCCGCCAAGTTGGTGATTCCATAAGCGCTTGGCACGTTCGCGTATTGATCGACCGGAACGCGTGCTTCACCTGTGCGGCTGGTGGCGGCGTAATCCGCATTCCACGAGACACCCCAAGGATAAATGCGTCCGTCGTCACCGCGCGCGGCGCGCTCCCATTCGGCTTCGGTGGGTAGGCGGCGACCGAGCGCTTCACAGTAGGCGCGTGCGCCGTACCATGTCACGTTGGTGACGGGATAATTGAGCAGCGTCGGCACAACACTGTAATTGGCGCTGTCGAACAAAATCTCCGCGACTTCCGATGCTTCAATATTGGTACGGGCGCACGGCTGACCGAAACAGCCGTTCCGGTGACTGCCGGGACCCATCTCATTGAGGAAGGCGACAAACTGCTGATACGAAACTTCCGTCACTTCCATGTTGAAACTGCTCACCGTAACAGCGTGCTGCGGCTGTGCGTCTTCGCCCCAGCTTAACTGACATGTTCCGGCAGCACCGCCGTATCCCGCCAAGCATTCATCAACGGCGGCGACGACTTCGGCGGCAGTTGTTCCCATTTGGAACGTGCCGCCCGCGATCAAGCGGATTTCACTCGCTAATGCCAGCAGCGAGGTGGAAACGTTCGTCGTAGTTCCAGTGCCAGAATCCACGCCCTGAATAACCTCGCCACCCGTCGTAGGGGCAGCGGTGGGAATCAGTGTTTGAAGCGTCGGATTCAGCGTGGGTGATGCCGTTGGCGGCTGGACGATCAACGGCACTTCAACTGTTATGGTCGCCGTCGGAGTAAGCGTTGGGGGATCGGTAGGTGTAACCGGGGGTGGGGTGGACGTGATGACCCAAGGGGTCTGTGTGGCATTCGCGGCGGCGATTGCGGCAGGATCAATCAAGATCGCGCCGAACGCAAGCGCACCGACGAAGAACACCGCCGCGCACATTAACCCCAAAATCATGCCCATCACCATCCACAGCCATGCACCGCCGCCTGAGCGGCGTCGGCTGAGTGATGAAGAACTGTATCGAGACATAGAATCTCCTTCAACCATGCGCTGCCTAGTCTAAACGAAAGACCCCACCTGTACAACGGTGGGGTCTTCGTGAGGCGTGCATCTGATCGATGCGTGACTTAGAGAAAGACAATCACATTCGAGAAAACGTTCCCAATCGTGGGTCCCAAGAGCACAAGGATCACAATCACTGCCATTGCTACGAACATCAAAATGAGAGCGTATTCGACTAACCCTTGTGCTTTCTCTTCGTCGGCGTTGACGCCCCAGTTGGTGAGCACTGCGTGAAGCAGCGCCGTCAAGCGGTGCAGGAGCATAAGACCTCCAATGAATTGCGACTCAATAATAAAGAGAGTCGATGTACAACGCCACGATCACCACTATAACATATTATTTGTCAAAGTCGGAAAATGAGTATCCTGTTTTTTTCTCCCCTATTCATGGGGGAAGCGGCTAGAATAGAATAAAGAAAAGTCAAAACAGGTTTCGTATTAGAGTTTCGATTGGGCATCAGCCAAACATTTCCTCAAGTAACTGCCTCTGGCGAAGACGGTATACGTCCGGTCAATTTGCGAACTGATCTGGGTATGCTGGCAGATTTGATCGAAGTCGCATTCGCTGATTCGATGGATGCGAATGGGCGTGCCGCCGTGCGCGAAATGCGCGCGCTCAGCCATATGGGACGTTTAACCAACGTCATCGGCGCATCCAGCGATCTCGTGCAGGGCATGGGCATGGGTTACGTCTGGGTCGAACAAGGCAAGGTGATCGGCAATGTCAGCATCTATCCGGCGGCACTGCCGAGCGGCGCGCTCAAATGGTACGGCGGCGCGGTGTATTTGATCGCCAATGTCGCCACCCATCCTGATTACCGGGGACGTGGAATCGCCCGTCAACTGATGCTGACCAGCCTGAACGCGATTCAAGCGCGCACCCGCTATTCCAGAGCGATTGCGCTTTTGCAAGTCGAAGAACGTAACGCAGTCGCACGCGGGTTATATGAGTCGCTCGGATTTCGGACGGAGCGGGTATGGAATCATTGGCGGCGGTCAAGTATGAGCCGCGTTCCAAGTATCCCCGCCGATCCGGCTCTCTACATCACCCAGCGGCGACCAAATGAGTGGCGCACAGAATACGCGCTGGCGCAAAAAGCGCGTCCGCCGGATATGGGCGGAGTTGGGTGGCTGCGCCCGACATTCCCAGAGTTGTTTCGCCCGTCACTCACGCGCATGATCCGCGATTTTGTCAATCTTCGCTCGATTGAACATCTCGTGATCCGCAGTACGGGCGGGGGGTTAGGCGCGTCACTTTGGATCGAAAACGCGATTGCTGCCAGTACCATCCATCTCACGCTTATGGTAGACCCGGACTATGTAGGCTTATATGACGATGCGCTGATCGCTTATGCTGTGCGAAGATTGGGGATGCGCGGTGCTTTAAGTATCGAGCACCCTGCGGACGAGCAGGTGACGAATGCACTTTTGTCACGGTATCATTTTCTAATACAACGCACGTTTGTGAATATGCGGTGGGATACGGAGCCGCAGAACCCCTGACATTAGGAGAGGTTTAGCGCGCAATGGAACTGTTGATCATCGTCATCTTGTCGGTTGTGAACGGAATATTCGCGATGTCCGAAACCGCCGTTGTTGCGGCGCGTAAGGCGCGACTTTCGCAGCGGGCGGACGAGGGCGACAAAAACGCTGCTGCCGCTTTAAAACTGGCGCATGAGCCGGGGCGGTTCTTTTCGACAGTGCAGATCGGTATTACGTTGATCGGGCAGGTCAGCGGCGCATTCGCGGGTGCGACCATCGCGGAACAGCTTGCGGAATCGCTGCGCGTGCAGGGATCACCGCTTGAGCCTTATGTTGCAGGAATCAGTTTCACGCTGGTGGTACTCCTGACGACCTATCTATCGTTGATCATCGGTGAACTTGGTGCTGCGCTTAATGGGGGTTCGCCCCAGCAAAGACCCACCCGTGACGGAAGAAGAAATCGTCGCTATGGTCGAGCAGGGGGTAGCGGCGGGCGTATTTGCCGAAACGAATACGGACATGATCGAGAATGTGTTGGGGCTGGAACAGCGCCGCATCAACCAGATCATGACGCCGCGCACCGAGATCGTGTGGCTGAATATCGCCGATACGACGGAAGAAAATCAGCACAAGATCATCGAAAGCAA
>JAPKMU010000089.1 GCA_026645745.1 Anaerolineae bacterium
ATATCGCTCAACAAGTTGCGGAAACGTACCCGTTCTTCAGGATCAAGCCCGGAAGTCGGCTCGTCCACGATCAAGAGCTTGGGGTTGCCGAGGAGCGCTTGCGCGATCCCGATGCGGCGCTTCATCCCGCCGGAGTACGTCTTGAGTCGGCGCTTCGCCGCGTCGGTCAGGTGAACTTTCGCCAGCAGTTCTTCGATCTGGCGGCGGCGCTCCGCTCCATCGACGATCCCCTTGAGGATCGCCATGTAATCAAGGAATTCGTAGGCGTTCAAATTCGGGTACAAGCCGAGTTCTTGCGGCAGGTAGCCGAGGATCGCTTTCGCGTCGTGGCGTCCGGCGGCGGTCGCCAGATCATGCCCGAATACGCGCGCCGTTCCGCTTGATGGGCGGAGCAAGCCCGCCAAGATGCGCATCAGCGTGGTTTTGCCCGCGCCGTTGGGTCCCACCAAGCCGAACATACCCGTCCCGATGGTGAGATCAATTCCGGTAAGCGCCTTCACGCCGCCGCGATACGTTTTGGTCAGTCCGTTGACTTCAATCATGAGTCCATGTCCTCTCAAGTCCGTGATTTCGTTACCTCAAGTCCTCCTCACCCCCCAGCCCCCTCTCCATCGCAAGCGATAGAGAGGGGGAGCAGATCACTTGTTTTCACCCCTCTCCAACCGAAGGTTGGAGAGGGGCAGGGGGTGAGGAGCAGTACAGCAAACTAAAAGTGTCGTCCCGTTAACGGAAATCGGGGTGAGGGCGCTTTTCACGCATTCCGTACCCGCGTATATGCCCACATAAAAACGCCAATGCCGATTAACATCCCCATGAGCGGCAGGTATGAGGTGATCATGTCGTTGAACATCCCAATCACATTCGCTTCATAGGTGTCGTAAACCACGCCGCCGGGCATCACGATCATGAAGCTCGTCACCCCGAAGAAAACTGTTGAGGTGATCAGCGCCCAAAGGCTGAGTCCAATCGCCGCCAAGCCGATAAACAATGCCACCCGCCGCGAACGGGTCAGCCCGCCGAGCAGAACGGCATACCCGCTCACGAACAGGGTCAGCGGCAGGATGCCGACCAACCAGAAGCGGGCGATCGCCGATATATCGATTCGCCCGTACTGCGTCGTACCGTAAATTGTCAGGATGACCGCAGCGAGCGTGAGCAGCACCGCAAAGCCGAGCCATACGCTCAAGACTTTGCCGATCAGGTAGGCGGCTTTGGGCAGAGGTTTCGTCCAGATCATCTCGTTCATTTTGAAACGATAGTCGAGCGGGATCACTTCGGTGATCAGCGGCGGAATGGCGACGACGAGCAGAATCATTCCCGGCATAAACGTGATCAGAAACTCGAACGTGTTCACCACCAGCGGCACATCCGCATCCGCCAGCCATCGCGGAGTCCCGGAGTCAGGCGGGAGAACCGTCGTGTAAATCTGCCGTTCGCCTTCCGGCGTTTCGTAGATCACGCTGTATTGATCGCCTTCGATTTCGATGTCTACCAGCGTGCCGCTTTGCATGGTCAGTGCGCGGGTCATGCCGCTGCCTAACAGGATCATGCCGCCGACGAACAAGCCGACGATCAGGATCAGCGTGCGCCGCCGGAACTGCATTAGCGCTTCGTAACGGATCACGCCGCCAATCTGCGCGAGTGTCATTTGCATTCAAAATCCCTTTCGTTTACGCCTTCGTTATGCGATACACACCCCAGACCGCCAGCCACACGATCCCCAACACGAGCAGAAATATCTGCACAACCTCTCCGTAGCTGGCGATCAACCCGGCGGACGCTGCCTCGTATGAGTCGTAAACCGTCGTGCCGCCCATGATGAAAACGAGGTTCGACATCGCACTGCGCACGAGCAGAAATATCCCATAGGTGATGATCACAGGCAGGGGAGCGATTCCGATGAACAGCGCCGCGCGGCGCGTCTTGGTCAGTCCGCCGAGCAGCACCGCGATCCCGCTGGCGACGAACGCGATTGGCAGTGCTACGAGAAACCAGAAGCGCGCGATCAGCCCGACATCGACCGCGCCGTAACCCATCGCCGTGAGCGTGATCACCGCCGCCGCTAGTGTGAGAAAAATCGCCAACCCCGCCCACACGCTGAGGACTTTGCCCGCCAAATACACCGCTTTGCTGATCGCGGCGGCGTGCAGAACCTCATCCACTCGATGACGGTAATCCAGCGGAATCGTTTCGGTGAGCAGGGCGAGACAGACCATCGTCAGGACGATCATGCCGGGTAGAAATCCCATCAACAGCGCGTAGCTGTTCGAGATCATGGCGACATCAGTATCGGCAAGCCAGCGGTTAAACGGCATGTCCGCCGTCAAAGGGAGTTGCCGCGTCTCCGTCCTGCCGTCCGGGTAGCGCACCGTCTGGGTAAGCTGATCACCGTCGATGCTGACATCGACCAGCATGCCAAGCGAATTCCGCAGCATCGAGTCATTGACGACGATCATGCCGACGGCGAAAAAGACCGCGATGATGATCAGCGTGCGCCGCCGGAACTGCATCAGCGCTTCGTAGCGAATGATTCCGCCGATTTGGGATAGGGTTTGCATCAATGGTTTGTCTCCTTTTCACATGTCTGCGATGTACTGCTCCTCACCCCCCGCCCCCTCTCCGCTGGCAGAGAGGGGGTGACACTAGATTTTTCACCTACTGCTCCTCACCCCCCGCCCCCTCTCCGCTGGCAGAGAAGGGGTGATCTGCTCGCTCATCGATCTGCGGCGCGGGTAACTTGTCTTTGCCCCTCTCTGTTGACGGAGAGGGGCGGGACGCGCAGCGTCCGGGGTGAGGGCAAAATAGCGTGTGATGCGTATCGGACAAGCCCCCCGAACCCCTCTCTATCGCTTGCGATGGAGAGAGGGGGAGCACTGGGTTTACGCGCTGATATGCGCGTTCAGCAGCGTTTCGCTGTTCCGCATCAGCGTGAAGCTGTACACGATCAACGCCAACCCGATCCCCGTGAGCAGTGCCCGGTTGACGAAAAGTTGTTCTGCGCTGTATTGATTGACGGGTAAGAACAGGTGCAGCGCCCACGCCCAATCGAACAAACCTAGAAAGGCGAAGCCGCCGAACAACATCGCCGCGACGAGCAGAATCGACAGCAGCGCCCCTAACCCGCTTTTCTTGCCGACAATGGCGATCATCATGCCCAAGCCAACCATCGCGGTGAACGGCGGCTGCCAGCGCGCAAGCTGATCGATCACCGTTTCGCCGGTGGGATGCACGAGCGTATACAACCCCGCGCCAATCGCAGCGATCACCGTGTTCATCACGAACAACACAATCAAGCGCTCGATCAAGATCATCGCCAGCGGGCGCGGCGCGGCGAGCACGATCTCGAAGGCTTGGTCATCGGCGGGAGCGAGAATCAGCGATGCTTGAACGCCGCCGATGAGCGCACCCACCGCTGCGACTGCCGAAACGCCGATCATTTGCCCGATCGGATCGCGTGCTTCCGCCAGCAAGCCGAAGATCAACATAAACAGCACGCCAAGCGGCATCAGCCACCAGCCAACCGCCATCACTGCCCGCCGCCATGCGAAGGCGTAGCGGTGCTTGTGCCACATCATAGAGTGTCCTTTCGGGTAAATCGTTCATCACGTTCGGCTAGCCGCAGCGCCACGATCACGGCGATCAAGGCTGCCGCGATCAAGATCGGACGCGCTGAAACCGCCAGCACATCAGGAATCCCGCCCAATGCCTCAAAGTTGGCAAAATGACGCAGCACGATTCCCGTCCAAGCCGTCAGCGCGATCAACACGCTTTGCAGCGGATCGAAGAACAGCACGCTCAACAGAAACGCCACCGCTGATAAAAAGGTCATCGGCACGAGCCATGACACGATCAGCGAACCGAGCGCGAAATCCGCTGCACCCGCCAAGATCACGCTGCCGATCAGCGACAAAATCAGGTCAAAGCCGAATAACAGCGCCAAGCGTGCCAACAGGATCAGCAGCGGAGAAATCGGTGTCGCAAGCTGAAGCTCCAGCGCCGGATCGACTTCCTCGCCGTACAAAAATGCCACGCCGACCGCCGTCACAATCGGGGCGACGATCACGAGCGGAATCATGCCCGCCGCGCCGTCCATCTGATGAATCGCCAATGTCACGAGCACGCCGAACGCGATCACCAAAAGCGAGGCGATCCACGTAATCGGGTTGACGATGCGCATCTGTGACCGGACGAGCAGCCATGCTTGACGCACCCGCGCACGGGCGCTCAACGTCGGCGCACCAATCCACGCCGCCGGAAGGGGGACGGTGTTCAGCGAATCGATCAGCCGCGCTTTCGCCGCCGGATCAGGCGCGGGGGCGTGCCAGCGATCCAAAAATGCGCGGATGTCGTGGTCGTCTTGATGATTGGTCATGTACCCCTCCTTCGCGTGCCAAGAGCGCCCTCACCCCCCAGCCCCCTCTCCGCTGGCAGAGAGGGGGTGATCCGCTCGCCAAATCGCAGACACTTGCGGCATGGTTTTTGCCCCTCTCTGTGGACGGAGAGGGGCGGGACGCGCAGCGTCCGGGGTGAGGGCAGAGGAGTCAGCATCGGATAAGCGGTCAGGAAGTGAAACGTACACAATACATAAGCAAGACCCTTACCGCCCATAGTCCATCGCTTTCATCCTTTCGCGCAGACGGCTGATCCCAATCGACAGGCGCGATTTGACCGTGCCAAGTGGGATGTGCAGGGTTTCTGCGATCTCCTGCAAGCTGAACTGCTGGTAGTAGTAGAGCAGGACGACTTCACGCTGATGATCCGGCAGTGCGTCGAGCGCCGCGATCACCGCCGCCGCTTCTTCGCCTTCGATCAGCGGCGCATCGATCGGGTGATCGTCGGGCACATCATCGAGATCGTGATCCGTATTCGCTGTCCGCCGTTGATCGGCGCTTTTGTAATGATTGCGCGCGGCATTCGTCGCAATCGCGTACAGCCATGCTTTGAACGGGCGTGGATGCTGATATTGGGCGATGTTGGTGATCGCACGCATGAATGTCTCATGCGCCAAATCCTCCGCTAATGCGCGATCGCCTCCGGTCATGCGGTACAGATACCCGATCAGCGGGCTGTAATGCCGCTCGACGAGCGGATCAACCGCCAATCGGTCGCCGTTCTGTACGCGCCGCGCCAGCGTTTCGTCCGCGATCACGCCTTTCCCTCCAAATCGTGCCCGTTCTAAACCCTGATACAATCATGATCATGGAAAGTTCATGAAGGATGCAAAATGACTTTGCCACAGGCACAAACCGCGCCGCCGGGGTCGCCGCGCAAGATGACGAATGAGGAATTCTTCGCGTTCGTCGCGCTGCCGGAAAACGAACAACTTCACTTTGAACTCATCAACGGGGAACCGGTACAGATGCCGTCGCCAAGCACGCTGCACAATTGGATTGTCGGACAGTTATTTATCCTGCTGACGTTGTTCGTTCGTTCGCGGAATCTGGGGCAGGTATTTGGCGACAACACTGATTATGTGCTGGCAGATGATCTGGTCTTAAAACCGGATGTGTCGTTTATCGCTGTATCCGCCAAAATCCCGATGCGGCTGCGCGGCGCGCCTGATCTCGCAGTTGAGGTGGTTTCACCCACCAACAGAGAAGGCGAGATGTTAGAAAAAGTAGTCGCCTATCTCAAGCATGGATCGCGGATGGTGTGGGTGATCTATCCGGGTGAGCAGTCGGTACACGTTTATCTCCCCAATGAAACCGGATACACGATGCGCCGTTTTTACACAGGAGAGACGCTGAACGGAGAAGCTGTCCTCCCCGGTTTTACCGTTCCCGCTGCGGACTTATTTCCGCCTGATGGCTTGTTTGATGTGGAAAACGAGGAGTAACACGAATGCTCACATGGCAGCCCTACGAAAATGGCGTCACGTTAGGCGACCGAGGTAATGAAGGCGGGCAGATTATCCGCGATGAGATGCACCCGGTCGGCGGACGCATCACCTTAGAGCAGGACTGCTTACGCGCCCCTCATGCGATCACGGCGGTGGTTTACGGTTGGTTGATGCACACCCGTTTTATCGCGGATGAGCCGACCGCAGTTTTGGAGTACACCAAAATGCAAGCCTCGATGACCGACATTATTCAGTTGATCGGCGAGGACGGCATCCCCGCCGATCTCGACGCGATGGACGCAGCGATCAACCGCTTTATCGAAAGCTACCCTTAAGGCGTAAGCGGCGCGGCGCGGCGGGCAGTGTAGTAACGTGCCGCCACAAAGCCGAGTCCGCGCGTCACCGAATAATTGACGATGAACCCGATGAACAATCCGATGCCGGGGATGACTTTGGCGAAGCTCTTTTCGACCACATTCACGATTAACTGGCGGATCGCGTAACGGGTCAAACGCTGACCACCTGCAAGTAAAAGCTCATTCGGGGCAATTCCCGCGCGCAGTGCCGCCGCTTCCGCGAGGTCAAGCACATTATTATTCTGCGAGGTGCTTGGCGCGGTCGTCTGGTACGCCCACGCGATGAATAACAGCATCGCGCTTTGTATCCGCGCCGTTGTGTACAGGTCAATCGGGAGCGCAATCGGCAGCGTCGGCAGACCACCCACGCTTGTGATCGCGCCGATCAAGCCGGAACGCAGCGATTGACGGGCGATGATCGCGTTCACCAACTCCTGAGTCGTCGCGTTCTTGCGCTTCGCCCGCAGTGACTCAAACGAGCGGCGCAGATCGGCTTCGTCCGGCTGCACGATGCGCGGCGCATTCCGCACCACCCAGATCGCGGCGAGGGTGATCAAGATGAATGGGATCACACAGCACGCCAATCCGATCACCCACCAATAACTGAGTACGTCATTCCAGTTAATATTCATGCGTCACCCCGCCCCGCGTTCGCGGATTGTGTTATCATCCCGCCCGATAAATCCTTGTTTCAGGAGACAGCGCCAATGGCTTACGAAATGATTTTAACCGAAACTCCCGTTCCCGGTGTGGGATTGGTTCGCTTGAACCGCCCGCAAGCCCTAAATGCGCTCAACAGCCAGATCACCGGCGAGATTTTTGATGCGCTCGAAGCCTTTGACCGCGACGACTCGATTGGCTGCATGGTGTTGACGGGCAGCGACAAAGCCTTCGCTGCTGGCGCGGACATCAAAGCGATGTCTACGCAGACGATGATCGAAATGATGACGGACGACTTTACCGATTGGTCACGCCTCACCCGCTTAAGCAAGCCCGTGATCGCGGCGGTGAGCGGTTGGGCGCTTGGCGGCGGGTGCGAAATGGCGATGACATGCGACATGATCGTTGCCAGTGAAACGGCGAAATTCGGGCAGCCGGAGATCACCATCGGCATTATCCCCGGCGCAGGCGGCACACAGCGCTTAACGCGGGCGGTTGGCAAAGCGCTGGCGATGGAGATCGCGCTGGGCAACCGTAATTTGACGGCTCAAGAAGCGTTGGGGGCGGGCTTGGTCAACCGCGTGTATCCGGTCGAAAGCTACCTGCAAGAAGCGATCAACCTTGCGGCGAAGATCGCCGGAATGCCGCAGGTCGCCGTGCGCTTGATTAAGGATGCGATCAATAAAGCGCATGAACTTTCGCTCAAAGAAGGGTTAGACTACGAAAAGCGCAACTTCTATATCGCATTTGGCACGGAAGACAAAACGGAAGGAATGACGGCGTTCGTCGAGAAACGCCCGCCCCAATGGAAGAATCGCTGAACTTCCTGTATACAGGTCAATTATGCGGCAGTCTTGAGATGCTGCCGCGTCTTTACACCTTCATTAAATCACTGCGCGGGCGCATGGAAGGGCGGACGATTCTGCTCGATATCGGCAGCGCATGTGATCCTTCCGTCTGGCACTGCGAAGCCACAGGCGGACGCTCGATGATCGTGGCGCTCGATGGGATGGGATGCGCTGCCGCCAACGTCAGCGGGTATTTAGCTGAGGAAGAACGTCCCAAACTCGGCGGCAATCTGGCAATCGCGCCGGTCGATGAAACGCATCCTCATATCGTCGATGATCTGATCTTCACGCTCAGACCGCCGATCAGTGTGGAGTGGGATCGGCTGGCGGTGGTGCTAAAACCAACCGAAAAAACGCGGCTGGATAGTCGAGTTCTTTCACTGGTACGTGTGAAAGCGGGTCAAGTGGGACGCGTCAGTTTGGAGCGTATGGATGCGCTTTGGTATTTGACGACCTACAGCCTTCACGACATGCCGCCCACCACGCCGCCCGATCCGACGATTGCGGGCGCGGTCGAGTTCATCACTGCCGAAGCACGCTACGCGCAAAAGAAGCGGTAGCCCGTCCCCTCTCTAAACAGCGTTTCATTTGGAGAGGGGCGGAGGTTTTCTTACTCGTCGCGCAGGTTTGCCAAATGTCCGGTGACCTCATCTACGACGCGGTGAAAAAGCTGAAGCATCATCGTGTCGCTGATCTGGTACGCGCCGCCGTAGCAGCCATCCCCGGCGATCTCGCGCATCGACTCGCCTTCTTCCAGTCGTTCAAGGTTGATGCGCGGCTTGGTGACGTTCAAAACGTCTTGCGGTAAGTCGGTCACCCGGGTGAACGGGAAATTTTCACCCCAATTGGCGTGATCAACTGTCAGCCCAATTTCACTCTCAAACTGCTTTACTGCACGTTCGCGCCACCAGTCATACCAGACGAAGCGGATCAAGCCTTCCTCTTGCAGATCGCTCACACGGGGCGGGAGATGATTCCCACCGTGACCATTCAAAATGAAGAAACGGCTGAAACCTTGATGCAGCAGGCTTTCGACCATTTCGTAGACCACAATCTCGAATGTTTCGCGGCTCAACGTGATTGTGCCGGGGAATTCTGCAAAATATCCGCTCACGCCAAAATTCAAAGGAGGCGCAACAAGAACGCCCTCTCGTTCAGCGGCGGCGAGTGCAATTCGTTCTGGCGCAAGAATATCTGTCAGCAAGCTCAAATAGGCGTGCTGCTCGGTTGCGCCCGTGATCAAGATGACGCGGTTATCATTTTCGAGATAACGCTCGACATCCTTCCAATTCAGGTCTTGAAAACGCATGGTTGTCCTCTATTCGTGGGTGACTCCCATACGTAAGTATACGGTTGACGGAATGCGAAAAGTGTAAAAAACTGCGCTTGAGGGGAAATTCTCGTTGTTTGTCACGCGGAGGCTTGTCTGATAGTGGCAATCATCTCTGTTTTACCCCTCCCCGCTGGCGCTAGGAGGGGGGCGACACCTACTCCTCACCCCGTCGCACCTTCGGTGCGCCACCCCTCTCCATCGCAAGCGATAGAGAGGGGAAAAACCAGCGCGCTGCTTTTCACTCCCTCTCTAAACAAAGTTTGGAGAGGGGGCGGGGGGGGGTGAGGATTTACTGTCGCCCCCTGAGTTGCGTCAGCGGGGAGGGGGGTGAGTATCGGACAAGCCTTTGAGGAAAAAGTGTCGTCTTGTGAACTGTTAACGAAGAGGGGCGAGTCGCGCAGCGTCCGGGGTGAACACAATTTCAGAAAACCTCAACGGAAAACTAACCTCACAAGAGTAGCATCCAACGGCATTCGCTTGTATAGTTATGGTGAATGCGATCAGCACGCATGAATCGCAGCGGCATATCGGGGACAGTTGAGGGGCAGCGGATGAGCAAAGGGCGAATTCTCGTCGTCGAAGACGACTACGATATTTCCAATATGCTGCGGATCTACTTCACGGGGCAGGGGTATGAAGTCCAAGTCGCGCCGCGTGGGGGGGATGCGCTCTCGCTGACGCGCAAACAGCTCCCTAACCTGATCGTGCTGGATATCATGCTCCCGGATATGAACGGTTATGATGTGTGCCGCGAACTCCGCACCACCACGCGCACCAGCCATATCCCGATCATCTTCTTGACCCAGAAAGACGAGCGCAGCGACAAAATTCAGGGCTTGGAACTTGGGGCGGACGATTACATCACCAAGCCGTTTGATATAGAAGAGCTTAAGCTGCGGGTGCAAAATGCGATTGCCGCCGCTAAGAAGCACTCGTTGATCGACTCCAAGTCGAATCTCCCTACCGGGCAGTTGATCGAAGATTATCTACGCACGCTGATGCACGCCAGCCGCGCATGGGCGTATGTTGACCTCAAGATCAACCAATTCGACTCTTTCACTGATGTGTACGGCTTTGTCGCGGGTGACGAAGTGATCCGCTTCATGGCACTGCTGATCGGTGAGGTGATCGACGAGATGGGGACGGCGGACGACTACGCCGGGCATCCGGGGCGCGATAACTTTATCGTCGTCACGTATGCTGAAGATACCAACAAGCTGAAAGACCGCCTGATCGAACGCTTCAACGACGAAGTCCGCCAGCATTACAGCTTTATCGACCGGGAACGGGGCTATATCCTTGTGCCAGATACGCTTGGCGAAAAACAAGTGCCGCTGATGACGTTATCGGCGGGTTCTGTCAGCACCAAGACGCATCAATTTTCCGATATCCGCGAAATCACCGAACTGGCAGTCCAAGATCGGCGCAGCGGATTGGATGGCATGGAAAGCAGCAGCAGTCCAAATAACATTCTCACCTCGTGGTGAGCCGCGAACACTTGATGACCGTAGGCTGACCGATTAGAGCAGGATGCCACTATGGGGTTGGACTTACCCATTATCTTATTCATCGGTGGTCTGGCGATCCTCTTGTGGCTTTTTTTGTGGTCACGCCAGCGCCAACGTCTGGGAAACATCCCGGAAGCCGAAAATGTGACCGCCGCGCCGGAGTTTCCCGGTGCAGGAGCCGGAGATGGTGTTCTCGTCGCCAGCGATCAAGGACGTTTGACGCATGTCAATCCTGTCGTGCGCGGCTGGCTTGAACTCGAAGGCGGCGTTCCCACACTCGAAACGATCGCGCGTTTTGCCCAACCTGCCGACAGCTTCTTGCAGCTTTTCGCCGCTGGTGAAGGTCAAGCCTCGCTCCAGCTTGGCGACCGCTGGGTTCACGCCAGCGCGCACACGATCCCGGCGGGCGAAACCAACCGGATCGTCGTCGTCCTGCGCGAACTGAATGGCGCGGTGGCATCCGGCGACGGTTACGACCTGAGCAAAGCGATCCTGATCGTCAACGAGATCGGGGAAACGGTGAATGCCAGCCTCGGCATGGAGCAGAGCTTACAAGCGCTCCTGTCGATTGTGAGCAAATCGATTCCGGCGGACGCGGGCGAGATCACGCTGTGGGATGATGCTACGCGCACCCTCACTCCGCGCGGGTGGATCGGGGATGTCTCGTATGTGCTGGCGCTTGCCGAAGCGGGCGGCGTCTACCGCTTAGACGAAGGCATTACCGGTTGGATCGCACGGCATAAAAAACCTACCCTCGTCACCGATAAATCGGATCATGCAGTGGTGCGTCCGCGACTTCCCGAAACGATCTTTCGGAGCTATGTCGGTGTGCCGCTCCTGCTCTCCGAGCGTTTTATCGGTACGTTTGAACTCGCCAGCGTGACTTCACGCCGCTTCACGCAGGCGGAGTTAGCGCTGCTTCAAGCGATTGCTAAACCGGTGGCGATTGCGATTTACAACGCCGAATTGTATACCGAACAAGCGCGGCGTATCGAAGACCTTGCCCGCTTGCAGCAGCTCGCCGGGGATGACCCGCGCCAAGCCGTTGCCACGATCACCGAGCAGATCGCGCGGCTGATCGGCACGGATATGTGCGGCATTCTCGTCTATGATGCGCGCCGCAATTTGTTGATCCCCCAAGCGCCGTTCTACGGCGTGCCGGAGTTTATCCGGCAGGGGTACGCGATTCCGGTCGCGCCGGAAACCGAAGGACGCGACATTTGGGAGCGTGACAGCGCGTGGTTCTCGAATGACTTAAGCGATGATCCGCTGGTTGAGCCGCTCGGCATGAGCAACCTCGTAACAGCAGCGGGTATGACCAATACGCTGATCATGCCGCTGATGGCAGGCGGTCGGCGCATCGGCGCGATTCAACTTGGCAACCGGCGCGGCTACGGTGGTTTCCAACTGCGCGATGTGCAAAATCTCCGCTTGCTGGCGTCACAAGCTGCCGTCGTGATCGAAGATATGCGCCTCAAGTCGATGGACATTGAGCGCGATACCGAAATGGAAGGTTTGTCGGAGATCACGCAGTCGCTCAGCGCGTTGAGTGGCAGTGAGCATTTCGTTGCGGAAGCGACCGAACGTGTTGCTGCCTTGATGAACTCCGCTAAATGTGGACTTCTGCTCTTCGATGAAACTCAGCACCGCTTGATAACGCAGCTCCCCCAGTACGGCACACCCAATGAGTTGGTTAGAGGCTATAGCATCGAAGTGCCGCCCGGATCACCCTTTGAGATGATTTGGGATGAAGTCGATTCGATCATCGTGAATGATATCGAAGCCAACGCGTTGGCGAACGCCGCCGGATTGGTCGATTTCGCGCGTGCGACCGGGACAACTCACAGCCTGCTTGCATCACTTAAGAGCGGCGGTCGTCGCATTGGGTTGATCCAAGTCTCGAATAAACTGAGCGGTGAACGCTTCAATGAACGCGATGCCCGTTTGCTCACGATCTTCGCGGCGCAGTTAGCGGGTGTGCTTGAAAACAGCCGCTTGTACCGTGAAGCGCAGCGCCGCGCGACCGAAGCGGAACGTTTGCGCCGTGTCGCGGAATTGGCGGGTAATATCGCCACATCCGACGACTCATTTGTGCCTGTGATGACTGAAATCGGGCACATTATGGACAGTCCGGCGGTCTTCATCACCACATTTGACTCGACCTCCGCGCGCTTGATCACACAGCCGCATATGACGGTTGGGATCGACCTCGACGAGACGCTGCTTTTTGATACTGCCAGTAAAGACTTTGAGCGCAGCGTGGCGATTTCGCGCCGTTCATTTATGAGCAATGATTTGAAGCGCGATAAGCGTGTGCTGCCTGTCTACCGCCAAGCAACGGAAAGACTCGGCTTAACACAGGTGATCCTTGTGCCGCTCGTCGTCGGTGATCAGACGCTCGGTGAGTTCGGCATCGCCAACCGCCGCGAACCCTACACCGAAGATGACGTGCGTTTGATGAACGCGATGGCGATCCACGTCGCCGCCGCGCTTGAACGCGTGCGCTTATACGAAAATACCGGTCAAAACCTGAGCCGCCGCTTGTTGGAATTGGACGCGATCCAGCGCGTAAGTAACGAACTCGCGCTCACGCTCGATCTTGACCGCGTGATCGACTTGATCCGCGTGGAAGCTGTACGCGCGACCGAAGCCGACGGCAATACGGTGGCGATGCTTGCGCCGCTGGCGGATTGGCGCTCGCCCGATGAGCCAAGCGTCGATAAGCGGCTCGGTGAGCGCCGCGCTTTTGACGGTCTCGCACCCATCGAACGCGCCGCGATTGCCAACCCGAATCAAGCGGTGCTGGTTGAAGATTATCTAGGATCAAGCACGCTGAGCGAAGATGAGCGGCTCAAGCCGATTCCGGTAACTGCCCGCTCCGCCGTTGCGGTCGCCTTTAGCTATGAAGATCAAGTCGTCGGTGTGATCCATCTGTACAGCGAACATCCCCGTCACTTTGATCAACGCGCCGCTGTCTTCCTCACCACGCTTGCCGCCAAAGCCTCCTTGAGCTACGGCAATCTTCAGCGCTTCGTTGAAAATCAAGAGCGCTCGGATCGCCTGCGCCGCCGTGTTGAACAGTTGAACAGCATCTTTGAACTCGGTCAGATGATTCAGACTGAGGTTGATCCGGTCATGATGCTGGAGGCAATCGCCTACAGCGTCCAGCAAAGCTGCGGCTTTGATATTGTGCTGATGACGCTGATCGACGAAAAAGATGGTGAACTTCGCCGCGTGGCGCAAGCAGGTATCCCAATTCAAGCCTTTGAGAGTTCGCGTAGAAAAAGCATGTCGCGCGAAAATCTCGATTCGCTGCTCAGAAAGTCCGAATACAATATCAGCGAATCGTTCTTCTTCCCGTTTGAACAGGTCGGCAAATGGGCAGCACCGCAAGCGGACGTGCTTTCGACCACGTATACGGGAATGCGCACGCTTTACCCTGCTAAAACAACCGACTGGCGCGATGGCGACCTGCTGATTGTTCCGATTGCGGGCGCGGGTGGTGAACTCCTCGGTGTGATGAGCCTTGACCGTCCGTTTGACGGGCAGCGCCCCGCCCGCAGCACCATCGAAATCTTGGAAATCTTCGCGCATCAAGCCGCGTCCACCATCGAAAACAACCGCTTGTACACGCGCACCGTCCGTGACGCGGAGCAGGAAGCACGCCTGAACGAAGTCATGGAAGCGATCTCCAGTACGTTGGAGATGAACGCGATCATCGAAGCGGTGGCAAGCGGAGCGCTCCGTCTTCTGCCGTTCAACCGGATGACGATGGCGCTCTTGGATGCGGACGGCGGCGGCTTCGATATGCTGACCGTCACCGTAAACGACGACGGTACACTGCTGACCGAACGTGAACGCCGCTCCACCTTGAGCGGGTCGGCGCTGGGCAGAACCTTTGAAACCGGACAGGATTATCTGTATACCGATGCCGCTTCAGTGGAGCCGTACCGCGATTTACAGCGGACATGGGCAGAAGGCGAACAAACCAGCCTTGTTGTCCCGCTGGTGACAGGCGGTTTGTCGCTGGGGGCGCTGCACTTCGGCGCGGATCAGCCGCGTGGGGATGCTTTTGTCGAACACCGCGAACTCCTGAAGCGTATTGCCAACTTGTCCGCCGTCGCGGTGCAAAATGCCCGTCTGTTTAATCAAGCGGTCAACCTTCGCCTGTTTAATGAATCCGTCGTGCAGTCGATCCAGCAGGGCATCGTCGTGCTTGATCCAACCGCTGTGATCTTGGCGGTCAACGATTACATGCGCCGTCAGTACGGTTGGAGCGATCAAGCGATTCGCCGCGACTTGTTCGACTATCGACCCGAATATCGCCCAATTTTGGAAGCCGGTATTCGCCGCTTGGTGTCAAGCGGCACGCCGTTAGAACTGCTCGATCAGCGCATCGAATTCGCGGATCAACTCCGCGTGCAGAATCTTTATCTGTATCCTCTGCGCGCTGGCGATCAGGTGCGCGGTGTGGTACTGCTCATCGATGACGTGACCGAGCGCGAACAACTTCAGCAAGACCTTGCAACCCGCGCCAGTCAACTGGTCGCACTGATGGAGCTTTCCAGCCGCATCAATACGGCGCTCCGCCGCGAAGACGTGATCGCGCTCGCGCTCGATGAGATGAGCCGCGTGATCGGCTACGATACGCTGTGCCTGTGGCGGCGCGATTGGGATACGTTGGAAATCGAAGCATCACGCGGTTTTGAGATTGGAAACAACCCAACGGTGTTACCCGTTCGCGCAAATGAACGCCTATCCGCTGTGCTTGATACGCAGCGCCCGGTGTCGATCAGCCGCTTGTTGGGAACTGACCCGCTCCCCGGCGAAGAAGGTGCGCAAAGCTGGTTGGGTATCCCGCTCATTCAAGGGAATAACGTTACGGGTGTCCTTGCATTGAGCAGCCGCCAGCCGAATACGTTCACGGCTGAAACAGAACAGGTGGCGCTCACATTCACCAACCAAGTCGCCATCGCCCTGACCAATGCCGTTTTGTTCGAACAGCAGCGCGCGACGACGGAACGCTTGAATTTGCTCAACCGCGCGTCCATGCGTCTCGCGCAGTCGCTCGATACCGAAAATATTCTTGAAGTCGCCCTCAGCGAATTGGCGACGCTTCTCAGCGGCACAC
>JAPKMU010000008.1 GCA_026645745.1 Anaerolineae bacterium
CGGATATTGGCTGACATTCAAACCATGCTCCCATCAAGATGTGGCAAAAACCGCGATGATACTTTCGGTAGAATCCGGGTTGGGCAGTCCACCTACGTACAGCAGTGAGCCATCCGGCGAAAACGCAAGCGATGTCAGAGACGGATTGCGCGCCGCAAGTGGCATACTGCCTAACAACACCGGATCGCCGCCGCTGAGTGACGCAAGATACACGTCGGTTTCTGCTTGGCGGATATACGCGATTTGCGTACCATCCGGCGACAGCGCGAACATAGCGCCGCCGGGGATCAACGGTGTGGCTTGCAGCGTCTCTCGATCAAGGCGATAGGTCATTTCGTCGAGCGCGTGATAGTAGATGGCGTCGCCATCCGGCGTGAATTGAATATCGCGCACATCAAAACGCGGCTGAAGCAGATTGTCGGGATCAATCGTGAACAGGTCTGTCCATGTTTGCGTCGCCAAGTCATAAACGCTGATCAATCCGGCTTGATTCGCCATGACGAACAGGGTTTGATCGGGTGACAGCGCCCCCGTGATATATCCGAGATACCCGGTTGCCATTGCGCCGCCGCGTATGAACTCCATTGCTTCAAGATACGTATCAAATGGGCGCGACCAGCCTCCCGCCAACGTGAGCGTCTCGAGATCGACCAACAGAAACGCGGTTGGGTAGCCGACACCGCGAACGATCAGCGTATCGTCGTTGAGCAGCGCGAGTCCTTCCAGACTCATAAACGGCAGGCGACCGGAGCGCAGCGGCTCAAGCGAAGCGGTATCCCACACCACGATTTGCCCGTTGGTGTACGTCGAAACGAAGGAACTGCCATCAGCGGCGAAAACAACGCTGTTCGCGTAATCTGTCGCGCTGTTGAGTTCTGCGATTTGTTCGCCTGCCTCCAAATCATAAACACGGATGGCGATATCTGACGCAGAACTGATGATTGATTCTTGGAAGATGCCGGTTTCGTATATCAGGGCGAGGCTTGCATCCGGCGAAAACGTCGCACGAGCAGTTATTGTCGCTGTCACCGTAATCCACTTGCCATCCTCTTGGGCGGCGGCGGGCAGCGCAAACAGCGCGAACAAAGCGATCAACAGGGTGACGCTGCGCGTCCATCTTGAGCGAATCATCCGTGTTCCTTTGATAAGCGATTAAGGCTAAATGCGTTCAATGCGCTTTTGACCAAACAACCCATCCGGGCGAATGACCAGCACGATCATCAACACGACATACGGCGCAAGTTCGGTTCCCGCCTGTGAGCCGGGGAACAGCAGATTCGCCCATTCCTGCACCAAGCCAATCGCCAACCCGCCGATCAACGCGCCGGGGATGGACTCCAGCCCGCCGAGCAGCACCGCAGGGAAGGCACGCAGCGCCAGAAGCGGCATATTCAGTGAAAGACTGGTTGCCGCGCCTTGCAGGATGCCCGCCACGCCGCCGAGCAGCGACGCAATCGCCCACGCAACGGCGAGGATCGCGCGCACGCGCAAACCGACCGCCTGACCGAGCTTTTGATTTTCAGCGGTGGCGCGCATCGCTAAACCGACGCTCGTAAAGCGGAAAAACGCTACGAACGCGCCGAATGCCGCCAGCGACAAGAGAAACGCGATTAGGAGTTCGGTGCGGATAATCAGCGGACCATCGAGGACTTCAGTGATACGAATAGGCGACGGAATGCCGATCTGACTCAATCCGGCGAACAAACTGAGCGGTAATTCGACGCTTCCCCAGATCAACTGGGTGAATCCGTGCAGGAGTTCGCTCAGTGCCAGCGTCATCAAGACCATCGCAAACAACGGTTGACCGATCAGCGGACGAATAGCGAAACGCTCTGCCAGCAAGCCGATCAAGACCGCGCCTAAACCCGCGCCAATGACTGCACGGATCATCTCCCAACCGGGGGGCAGAATCGACAGGATGAGCGTCACGACGACCCCTGTACCGATCCCGATCAAGTGGGTGCGCGGCTCGCGCAGTGAGCGCCAACCGTTCGTCGTCAGCGCCATGAACATCGTTGCCAACGCCAGCACGCCCGCCGCAATCGGTGAAATCGGGATGGCAGAGAAGAAGCTGTAGAAGATCAAGCCGCCCGCCAGCATCATCCAACCATGCGCGAAGTTAAACACGCCGCTGGCTTTGTTGATCACCACGATGCCGAGGGCGATCAGCGCATACACGCCGCCAACCAACACGCCCGTGATCGTGCTTTGTACGAGGCGGTAGCTTCGCTGCGCGCCGATGATCGGTGCAAGCCACAAGATCGCGCCGATCAAGAGCGCACCCCAGATCAGCCACGTCACAAGTTTTTGATTGTCACGTAAAACTTTTGTCACAAAAGAAGCCTTTCAAGATCAAACCTGCACATGGCTTGCTTTTTGTTCTCCGCTCACTGAGTGCGTGCCCTCACCCCGGACGCTTCGCGTCCCGCCCCTCTCCGTTCACAGAGAGGGGCAAAAACATGTGACCCGCGTCGGAAGCCTACAGGCGAGCGGGACGGGGGGTGAGGGCGCTCCAAGCGAGCGCCGAAGATGTCCGTATTTGATACCTACACCTCGCACACGCGGACGGATGTTTCGACCGTCCCTGTGCGACCGTCGCGGTACTTCACCTCGGCACTGACGACGACCTGATTTAAGTTGTGATACATCGCGTCGAGCATCTGTTTATATTTGACTTCGAGCGTGCGGCGGCGCAGTTTGCGCGTCCGTGTGAGTTCGTTTTCGTCCGCGTCAAAGGCTTTATGCAGGATGACGAACTTGCGAATTCGTGCGGCAGGGGGCAGCGTGCTGTTCACCCGTTCAACTTCACGCTTGATCAAGTCGTAGGTTTCCTGCTTTTGCGAAAGATCAACGAAGGTTGTGAAGCTGATCCGGTTTTTTTCCGCCCAGCGCGCGACGTTATCAAAATCAATATTCACAATCGCGGTCACGAAGTGCGTTTCAGCGCTGCCGACCGCCATCACATCTTGCACGAACGGGCTGAACTTGAGCCGCCCTTCGATGTACTGCGGGCTAAAGCGTTCGCCGTTCGCCAATTCGATCATGTCGCTCACGCGGTCAAGGTAGATCACATGACCGTCATCGTCCGCATAACCCGCGTCGCCTGTGTGAAACCAGCCTTCTTCGTCTAATGCTTTGGCGGTTTTTTCCGGGTCTTTGTAATAGCCTGAAAATACCGCGCGTGACCGAATCCACATTTCGCCATCTTCCGCGATTCGGATTTCAACGCCGGGGGCGGGTGCGCCAACCGTCTCCAACTTGATATTGCCTTCGTAGTGGAGCGTGTGCGCTTGACATTCGGTTGAACCGTACAGATTTTTCAACTGGACGCCGACCGCGCGGAAAAAGCGCAGTTGATCCGGGCTGAGAGTCGAGCCGGAGGTGTAAGCGTTGCGCAGCCGCGTCATGCCGATCATGTTGCGCAGCGGGGCGAATACCAGCCGCTCACCTAAGCCGCGCAGCACGCGGAGATGCACCGGAACGCCTTTGCCCGCGTCTTCATAATCGATCACCTTGTAGGCGATAGGCAGAAATGTCCGAAACAGCCGACGATTGATCCATGTGCTGTCATTAATTCGCATCTGCGTCGTGCTGGCGAGACCTTCCCAGATGCGGCTGGGGAACAGCAGGCTGCTCGGCGCAACTTCGCGGATGTCGTTCTGCACCGTCGCTTGGCTTTCGGGAAAATTGACCGTCACGCCGCTGATCAAATGTCCGGCTAAACCAAGGCTTTGCTCGGTGATCCATGCCAGCGGGCTGAACGAGACATATTCATCGGTGGGGTAGGCGGGGGCGATGTTGATCACATGGCGGTTGCCGTAAATCAAATTGCTGTGCTTGATCATCGCGCCTTTAGGAAGGCTGGTTGTGCCGCTGGTGTAGCTGAACAGCGCGAGATCAGCCGCTTTACCTTGCGCGATCATCGCTTCAAACTGGTTGGGATGTTCTTTTGCCAGCGTTTCACCGCGTTCGACCAAATCCTGAAACGACGCCAGCCAAGGATCATCGTAATGCCACATCCCCTTGTCGTCCCAGTAGATCACGCGGCGGACATGCGGGATTTTCTCACGGATAGCGAGCGCTTTATCACACTGCTCTTGATCATGCGCGAACAGATACACCGAATCGCTGTTGTCGATGACATAGGCGAGTTCTTGCAGGTTGGCATCGGTGAAGATCGCCGTTGTCACGCCGCCCGCCGCCCACACCGCCAATTCTGCCCAGTAAAATTCGGGATCGTTTTCACCGATCAGCGAGACTTTTTCCTCGCGCTTCAGCCCATTTTCTGCCAGTGCCAGCGCGAGATTGCGCACCACCCGGTAAGATTCTTCCCATGTGAATTCCTGCCAGATGCCGAAGCGCTTCTTGCGCATGGCGATCTTTTTCGCGCCGAACTCCTTCGCGCGGGCGATAAAATGCTTCGGCAGTGTATCCAAATCTGATGGAAGCGGCTGAAGCTCGACTTGCTCTTTTGACCGCAGAATGCGCGGTTCGGCTCGTTGTGCTTGACTTATTTGCTGCGCTGCCATCGCTGTTACACCTCTTGACCCAGATATGCTTTGACTACGCGCTCATCCTGCTTGATCTCGTCAGGTGTGCCTTCAGCGATTTTCGTTCCGAAATCGAGCGCGACGACGTGGTGTGAAATATCCATCACCAACCCCATATCGTGTTCGATGAGCACAATCGTCATCCCCTGCCGCTCGTGAATATCGAGGATGAAGCGTGCCATATCCTCTTTTTCCTCGACGTTCATCCCCGCCATCGGTTCATCCAGCAGCAGCAGAGTCGGCTCAAGGGCGAGCGCGCGTCCCAATTCAACACGCTTGCGCAAGCCGTAGCTCAGGTTGCCGACGATGGTTTTACGGATGCCTTCCATCTCCAAAAAGTCGATGATTTCTTCGACTTTCCGCCGGTGTTCGATCTCCTCACGCCGTGCCGCGCCAACAAACAGCGCGCCCGTCACCATATTCGTTTTCATATGGATGTGCCGTGCTGCCATCAGGTTGTCGAGCGTGGTCATGTTGGTGTAGAGGGCGATGTTCTGGAATGTGCGCGAGATGCCGAGTTTGGCGCGGCGAAAGGCGGGAAGTTGGGTGATGTCCCGACCATCAAAGAGGATCGCGCCTTCTTGCGGGTGGTAAAACCCGTTGATGCTGTTGATCAAACTGGTTTTGCCCGCCCCGTTCGGACCAATCACGGCGAAAATCTCGCCGCGTTTGACCTGAAACGAGACACCGTTCAGAGCGCGAATACCGCCGAAGCGCAGAGAAATCTTCTGCACATGCAGCTTTATATCAGAAGGTGAATCGCTCATGTAGAAACGTACCTTAAGTGGCGAAAGAACAGTGTAATTCTTCAGGTCTTTTTATGTACGTTCCGCATTGTAGCGATTTATTCAATTGAGAGCAACTTAACGCGAGATGAGTTAAAGCGCTTGCCCCACAGCAGCGAACCGCTGTGGGGATGCAAACTGCGGGGGATGACGTTTTAGCGGTGACCGTCCAGCCATGCCAGAATATCCTGCATCACCGTCTGCCAATTCTTTTCATTATGGATTTCATGCCGTAAGCCGGGGTAGACGATCCGCTGTTTGTCCGGGCTGGATACACCCTCAAGCGCGAACACGCTCCCATTCGGCGGGCAGATTTTGTCCTCTGCGCCATGCAAAAATAGGACAGGTAAACGCACCGCGCCGATCTGCGCCCGCGCCGAATCAACACCGTTCCCGATGCTCACACCGGTACGCACGCGCATCTTGCCTTTCCAGTTCAGCGGGTCAGCGGCAAACGCAGCGGCGACGCTTTGATCGGCGGCGAGTTCAGCGGCGGGGGTTGTTTCGGCAAGCGGTATTTTAGGAACAATTTTGTCGAGCAGTTTGGCAGTCGTGAGCAAGAGCGGCGAAACCGCTTCATTGGCTGCCAGCGGCAAGCCGCTCAGGATCACTCCGCTGAGTTCATCTTGATAGCGGATCACGAACATCAAGCTGATCAGCGATCCCATGCTGTGACCGTACATAAACAACTTTTGACCCGCGAGTTCTTTTTTGACCGTGCCAATATACGTGTGCAAATCATCAACCAACTCGTCCATCGAATTAACGTAGGCACGTTCGCCGCTGCTTTTCCCATGCCCTTGATGATCGAGCGCATACACGGTGTAGCCTGCTTTATTCAAGGCTTCGATCACATGCGTATAGCGTCCGTGATGTTCGCCGTACCCGTGTACGAGGATGACCGCACCTTTGATCGGATCAAGAGCGTGGTACGCAGCGGTGTAAAGGGTCTGTCCGGTTTTATTGGTGAACTGCTGGGTCATGAGAAAAAGCTCCAAAGAAGATGCTGCTGAGGATTAACTGTTCCAGCTTACATGATAAACGCAAGCATTGTCACCGCGTTTGCGACAGGGATCATGGTGTTCATGAAGGACGCGGGCGAACGACCCTTGAGGGCAGAAGCGCCGGCTCATGCTGTAGATAATCCCATAATCGAACTCGCACGGGTAGGGGTTCTCGCAAATCATATCGATCTGCTGATCACCCACGATCTCCACATGGTAATACCCGATTTCCCCGCCGCGATGATTCATGTGGTAAGCCACATCAATTGACCGGAGCGCAGCCTCAATGGAGTTGATTTCTGTTGGAAAAATCGCGTTCGTGGGGATTTCCATGCCGATACTGACCAAATCGGACATGCTGCCGGGGAGGTTTGCGATTTCTCTGAAAGCATCAAGCCAAGCCTGCTGCGGGTACCATTGATCCCGTTGGACATTATCAAGTCCATGCGCCGCAAGAATGGGGTGAGCGATAGCGCCCATGCCTGCCGTAATCGACAGAATTGTCGTACCATTCACTTCTACATTTGGGGCGAAAGCGATGAACTGAGACATAAGAATCCTTTACTAAGAAACGTGAGGCAGCACGCATCTAACTTCATTCTACGCAATAATGTTTTGCTAGAGTGGTGTCAAACGTGAAAATAGTATGAAATCGAGCATCATCAGAGACGAGCTTTCATATCGCCCGCTTCACGTCATAATGACATCGGCTCGTCGAGGCGCATCCACGTGCGCCCAATGCGGAACAGACTGCCGGGGCGAAGGCTCACCCGTTCCTTGATTGCGGATCGCTCCCGTTCGACAAAGGTTCCGTTACGGCTGTCGAGGTCTTCCAGCCAAAATGAGAGGATAAACGGTTCGGTTACGCTGTCGGTCGCTGTGACCATCATCGACTTGCAGCCGACCCGTGCGTGCAGCCTCGAAACTTGATTATCAAACGGCATGTGAATATCGCAGCCGTCACGCCGACCGATATGCAAGATCAACTCATCGCCGATATCGGGCTGCTCGAAACGCATCGTTTTGCCATCCAGCGGACCACTCATAAACGTGATCGAGATTTCTTTCGTCGTCATGGCTTCTCAAGCCTGTTCCGCGTTGATTACTGGATAAATTTGTCGCGCAGTTCAACACATGCGCGGGCTTGCAGGAGCTTATTCCGTGATTGTTGATGTCCCGGATCGATACTCAGTGCTTTTTCAAAGGCGATCACTGCATTGGGGCAGTCATCAAGGTTCAGACATGCTTCACCGACGTTGTGCCAGAACCACGCATCGTTCGGGTTATATTTAACCGCGTTTTCGTAACAAACGCGCGCTTCTTCCCACCGCGAAAGTGCGGCGTATGCCAACCCTTTTCCGTTCCATGCCCATCCATACTGCGGATCACGGGTCAACGCCGTCTCATAGGCTTCGAGCGCATCTTCAAAAGCGCGCAGACGACGCAGCACTTGTCCCTTCCGTGACCATGCAATCGCGTTTTCTGGCAGTACCGCCAGCGCGCGTTCCACGACCGCCAGCGCTTGGGTTTCGCGGCGCATCTCCAAGAGGAGATCAACCTGATTGGTATAGTACCAGATCACATGGTCGTCTTCCTCAAGCGCTTGCTCATAACTGGCGATTGCTTCTTCGCGCCGCCCCAGTGATTCGAGCGTCAGCCCTCGCCCGTTCCACGCCCACGCATAACGTGGACTGAGCGCAAGCGCGCGGTCGTAGGCGGTCAGCGCATCTTGAGGACGGTTCAGCCGTCGCAGCGCTTGACCGCGTTTTGCCCAACTTTCGGCGTGAGACGGGTTGAACTTGATCGCCTGCTCCAGTGCCTCCAGCGCATCGCGGAAGCGGTTCAAGGAGACGAGTTCATCCCCTTGGTTGTACCAGTACCACGCATCGCGCGGGTCAATCGCTGATGCTTTGCGGAAGGCGGATAGTGCCTCCTCATGTTGATTCAACGCTGACAAAACCAGACCGCGCCCATTCCATGCCCACCCATTTTGCGGATCAAGGTCGATGGCGCGGGCATAGCTCCGCAGGGCGTCTTGTAAGCGGTTCAAGCGCCGCAAAACTTGCCCGTGTTTCGCCCATGTGCGTGAATTGCGCGAATCGCGCTTGAGCGCTGTTTCGAGCAGACTCAGCGCCGCCGTATGATCGGATCGTCCGGTCAGCAGGTCAACCTGCTGATACAAATAGTAAGGATCGGTCGAATCGCTGTCGGCAGCATGACGATAAGCATCAAGCGCCGCGTCAATTCTGCCGAGCGCTTCATACGTCATGCCCAATTCATTCCATGCCCATGCGTAGGTCGCTTCGGAGTCGACCGCATGACGATACGCTTCAATCGCTTCGTCATATCTGCGGAGATTGCGCAGCACATTGCCGAGCCGTGCCCAACTGCGCGCGTGCGGCGGGTTGAGTTCGACAGCACTGCGGAGCAGGGGGAGCGCTTCTTCGTATCTGCCGAGCAGCGCCAGCACATTTCCCTGATTGTAGTAATGCCACACGTCCCCGCGCCCTAGCTGGGATGCTTGCGTGTAGGCTTCAAGCGCTTCCTCGTAACGCTCAAGCTGTTCAAGGACGATTCCTTTGCCGTTGATCGCCCATGCGTAATCAGGCTGCAAGCGAATCGCGCGATCATACGCCGCGAGCGCATCCTCATAGCGTTTGAGATAGCGCAGCACTTGACCGAGTTTCGCCCAGCTATACGCATGTTCTGGGTTGATGCGCACCGCTTCTTGTGCGGGCTGCTCGGCTTCTTCATATTGGCTGAGTTCGACCAGCATTTCGGTCAGGTTATACCAATGCCAGACCTCATCCGGTTGGTAGCGTGCCGCCCGTTTGAACGCGAGGAGCGCTTCTTTGTGCTGTCCCATCGCTTTCATCGCCAAGCCGTAGCCGTTTTGCGCCCATGCGTAAGTCGGATCAAGATCAATCGCCTGCTGGTAGGCGTGCAGCGCGCTGGGGAAGTCGTGCATCAAACGGTATACCTGACCGAGCTTCGCCCAACTGTTCGGATGGAGCGGATCGAGCTTCAGCGCTTGTTTGAGCAGGGCAACGGCTTCTTCGTAGCGTCCGGTATTCTGGAGTGCGTCAGCTTGGTTGTACCAGTTCCACACATCATCAGGATCGATGCGGGTTGCCGTTTGATAACATTCGAGCGCGTCGAGCGGCTGCCCCATGCGCTCAAGGACGATGCCTTTCCCTTTCCACGCCCACGCATAACCCGGTTGAATCCGCAGCGATTCGTTGTAACACGCGATTGCTTCTTCGTAGCGGCTGAGCAAGCGGAGGGTGCGCCCTTTACGCGCCCATGCCCATGCATAATCCGGTTGAAGCGCGATCGCTTCGTCGTAAGCGGCAAGTGCTTCTTCGAGCTTGCCTAACTCCGTCAGCGAATACCCTTTATCCATCAATTCGCGTGCTTCGAGTGCTTGTGCGTTGATCTCGATGATCGGCGTTTCCCCGGTCACATCTCCGAAAATCGCGCTCAATTCGTTCACGATCTCCGTCCACGAAGCCGGACGATTTGCCGGGTCTTTTTCAAGACATGCCATCACCAGCGCTTGCAGACGCGGCGGCAGTGACGCGGCGGCGGCGACCTCAAATGAGGGGCGTTCGTGCAGGTGGGCGTGTATCCACGCTTCCATTTTCTTGACCGGGAAGATGTGCTTGCCGACCAGCATTTCGTAGATCAAGCAGCCGAACGCATACAAGTCAGAGCGCATATCCACTGCGGCGGATCGCGCTTGTTCGGGCGACATATACGGCGCTGTGCCGATGATCGCGCCGACACGGGTGAGGCGTTCGTCTGCCGGGGCGCGGCTGGCGCGTTCGAGTTCGATCAGCGGCGGCAGATCGACCAGATCGAGCGAGCGTACCAAGCCAAAATCTGTCACTTTGGCGATCCCGTCATGCGTGACGAGGATATTGGCGGGTTTCAAATCACGGTGAACCAAGCCGGGGATGCGTTGGGTCGCATGCTGCATCCCTGACGCGATATGCAAGCCAAACTCAATGGCGTGGCGAACGGTCAAGCGCTTGTGTTCGATCCAACTGCGCAGGTCAGCCTCTAAACCTTCTGGTCCGCTGATATGCTCAAGGATGATGTGTGGGCGTCCGACGATATTCTGCACAAGCCGCGCTTGTACGATGTGGCGGTGCTTTTCGAGCCGTATCCACGTAAACGCCTCTTGCTGGAAGCGGGCGACGGCGCGTTCATTTTCGAGAAATTTGCTCTGAAACGTCTTGAGCGCGACCGGTTCACGCTGCGTATGATCGTAGCACAGGTACACGACGCCCATCCCGCCGCGCCGCACATCTGCAACTTCGTAGCGCGTGTCGATCATGTCACCGATGCGGAATTCGCCGCCGACCGGATCAACGGCGCGGTGGGCACGCCCACCCGGTGAACGCCGCTTGAGCGCATCATTTTCGAGCGATGACAGCGAGTTAAGCACATCTTCTTCGCGGTGAGTCTCGCTTGCTGCGCCGCTGCCTACACTGCCAAAAATGCGCGATTCGCCTTTTTCCTCGTTCACATCGCCGTAGGTGATCAGGTTGTCCTGCTCAACACGCGCGGGCGGAATCGTGTTCGCGTCCGAAAGCGGAAATTCGGCGTCAAGGCTGGCGGAAAACAGCGACAGATCCGCCGCGTCATCATCCGTCGGGCTGGCGAACTGCGTTTGCTCCAACGAATCGCTCATGCTGTGCGGCTGCACCATCGACGGGCGGAGATATGCCGCCAGCAGCGAACCTAACTGCGCATCGGTCAGGTTGATCTCGGATGACCCGACCGTAAATTCGCTTTCGTTCCCTCCCGAATCGGTATTTTCTTCTTTGAGCGAAACGACCGTCTCGTTATGCAGTTCCCGAACGTTTGAAATATCGTCGCTGTCGTCGTCTTCGGCGGCAGCCCAGAGCGCGACGGCGATATTGCGGCGCGTCGGGTACTGCTGCGCAGAATCGGCAACCCAGTCGATAAATTGATTGATCGCGCGGTGCGCCGTCAAGCGATCAATATCATGACGTGCGCGTTCGGCGGCGCGGCGGTAAGCGATCAACGCTTTGCCGACGTAGAACACCAGTAAGCGGTGATCCGGCGTGAGACTGCGCAGTGCGCAGAGATCACCGAGCGCGAATAGATCATCAATATCCTCGCGACGCAGCGCAAGCCGACCCAACCGCCGAATTTCGGGATCGGCATCGGTGGCGAAAATATCACGTTCGTCCAAAACGTGCGGTGCGCGCAGCAGTTTGCGCGCTTCCGGGCTTTGGGTAGGAAGAGGCGTGCGTCCGGTTTGCGGAGGGGTCATGGCGTCTCACACACGAGCGGCTGAAAACTCAAGCAGCCCTTTTTCTTTATCGACTTCGACAACGATGGTATCGCCGGGGTTAAAGGCGTCTTCAACAATACGCGCACTGAGCGGACGGGTGAGCAGTCGTTCGATGGCGCGGCGCAGGGGGCGCGCACCGTTGATCGGATCATGACCCCGGTTGAGGATCATATCGCGCGCGCCGGTAGTCAGTTCCAAACTCAAGCGCTGTTCTTCCAAGCGGCGGCGCAGTTCATTTAACTGTAAGTCCAAAATTTGAGCCAGCGTATCGGGGTTCAACGGACGGAACGTGACTACTTCATCGACACGATTGAGGAATTCCGGTCGGAAGAACCGCTTGAGATGCGCACTGTAATCCGGTAAGTGATCCGCCCCCCCGATGAATCCGAGCGATTTTCCTGTTTCTTCGGTGCCAATATTGCTCGTCATGATGAAAACCGAGTTGCGCGCATCGACGACTCCGCCGTGTGCGTCGCTCAAGCGTCCTTCATCGAATACTTGAAGGAAAATATCAAACACCTCTGGCGCGGCTTTTTCGACCTCATCCAGCAGCACAACGGTATACGGGCGGCGGCGGAGTCCGTCAGTCAATTGTCCGCCGCGCTGGGTGTCTTTGTAACCGGGCGGCGCACCGATCAAGCGGGCGACAGTGTGCGCGTCGTGGAATTCGGACATATCCAAGCGCAGCATCGCGTCATCACTGCCGAACAAGAAATTCGCCAATGAGCGCGCAAGTTCCGTCTTGCCGACGCCGGAAGGACCTAAGAATAAGAACACGCCGATCGGACGGTTCGGGTCTTTAAGTCCGGCACGCGCAGTCTTGATCGCTGCCGCCACCGTGCGCACCGCTTCATCTTGCCCGATCACACGACGCAGCAGGATGTTTTCGACTTCGGATAGGCGGCGCTTTTCATCCTTCGTCAGTTCGCTGATCGGGATGCCTGTCCAATCGCTCAACACGGCAGCGATGACCTCAATGCGAACTTCGTTTGGTGATGGATCGGGTTCTTCGTCCGGCGTGATGGTGCGGATCACTACGCGGGCGCATGCTTCGTCAAGCAGATCGAGCGCTTTATCGGGAAGGCGGCGATCTGGCAGGTAACGGACAGAGAGCCGCACCGCTGCATCGAGCGCTTCCGGTCGGATCGTGACGCTGTGATGTTTTTCCAGCCGTTCGCGTTGACCCATCAAAATCTTGAGCGTGTCATTTTCGCTCGGTTCTTCGATGTCAATCGGGCGGAAGCGGCGGTCAAGCGCGGGGTCTTGTGCGATGGCGCGCCGGTATTCTTCATGCGTGGTCGCGCCGATACACACGATCTCGCCGCGTGCGAGCGCTGGTTTCAGAATATTCGCCGCGTCTAAGTTGCTGTCAATCGTATCGCCTGCGCCGACGATGGTGTGAATCTCGTCGATGAACAGAATCACGCTGCCCGCTGTGCGCGCTTCGTCAACAATGCCGATCAAGCGTTCCTCAAATTGACCGCGCAGCGATGTCCCCGCAACGAGCGTGCCGATCTCGATTTGCACAACGCGCTTATCGAGTAGAGACTTCGGCGCGGTTTTTTCATAAATGGCGTATGCCAACCCTTCGACGACTGCCGTTTTGCCGACTCCGGCATCACCCAGTAGGAGCGGATTGTTTTTCTTACTGCGCGCCAGCGTGCGCGCCACCGCGCGGATTTCGCGCTCACGGGCAATCGCCGGACCGATTCTGCCATCGGCGGCTTGCGCGGTTAAATCACGTCCGTATTTATCGAGCAGGGGAGTCGGCACGCGCCCACCTGTCGAAACGCCACGCGGCACAGCAATTTCGCTGGACGAAAAGCGGAACGGATCATCCGGCAGCGAGTCATCAAGATCAGAGAAATTGAGCAGATCATCATCGCTGTCGATATGAAGTTCGGACGGAAGCGAATCGGGAATCGGGTTGGCAAGGTCGCGCTCGTAAGCATCGTTGTGCAAACGCCGCAGCCAATGTTCAACACGGAAACCCATCTCTTGGAGCTTACGCACCGGAACGCTTTCGCCTTCTTCCAAGAGCGCAAGCAGGAGATGAGCTTCGTCCACGTCTTCGCTTTCATCACGATCCGCGATGAAGATGGCGATTTGCAGCACCATTGCCGCGCGTGGGGTGAGCGGCAGCGTTTCGGTCAAGCTGCCTTCGCCTGTGCCGAGATCGCGGCGGAGATCGGCGCGCACATTGCGCGGGTTTAACTGCGCGCGGCGCAAAAGCTGCCATGTCGGTCCGGTTTCATTTCTCGTCATGGCAATGAAAAAATGTTCCACACCAATGAAGGCGTGTTGTAAGCGTCGTGCTTCTTCAGCGGCGGCAGCAATATGAGGAGCACAGCGCGCACGCAGTTCTTTTTCAGGAATATCGGGCGGTATAGTCACGATTGCCCAACCTCTAATCCGTGTGATACGTTCAACTACAGAACAAGCGTTTACCGTTGGCGATTCTGCTTAAGTATAGCGCATGTCATTTTGAAACCCATCATCCATGACCTTTGCCCGTTTTGAGGGATAGGGTTGTGCGCTATAATGTCCACATGTGCGGGACAAAGCATAACGTAGGAATTACATGGCGCTCACCGATCCGCTAATCGGACGCATGTTAGGCGATTACCGCGTGATTGATATTCTCGGTCGCGGTGGCATGGCGCGGGTGTACCGGGGATATGATCCGAAACTGGAACGGTACGCCGCCATCAAAGTAATCGACTCGGCGCTGCTTAGTAATCAAGAATCCGAGGATGAATACCGCGCCCGTTTTCGGCGGGAAGCGCGTGCGATTGCCCGCTTGAACCATCCCAATATTGTTAGTATTTTTCAATACGGCGAAGTTGACGCGCTTTATTACATGGCGATGAATTTCATCGAAGGGCGCGACTTAGGACAAATCCTCAAAGAATACGCGACTTACAGCCAGCGAATCCCGGTTGAACAGGTGCTGCGGATCGTCAGCGATACCGCGTCAGCGCTCGATTATGCGCATTCCGGCGGCGTGATCCACCGTGACGTAAAACCATCGAATATCATGGTGACGCCGGAAGGACGCGCGATCTTGACCGATTTTGGGTTGGCGTTGAGCGTGCCCGAAGGCTCAATTGGGAATACCTTCGGAAGCGCACATTACATCGCGCCGGAGCAGGCGGTATCTTCAGCGCAAGCCGTCCCGCAGAGCGACTTATACTCGCTGGCAATTGTGATTTATCAAATGCTGACCGGACGTGTCCCATTTGATGATCCCAGTGCGATGAGCGTTGCCCTCCGTCATATCAGCGATTTACCGCCGCCGCTGCGTAATTTCGCGTCGGAAATTCCCGCCGGGGTTGAGCAGGTTGTTCTGAAGGCGCTCGAAAAAGATGTGAAGCGCCGTTACCCCGACGGTCAAACGATGGTGCAGGCGCTCGAAGCGGCGTATGCGCCTTTCCTCGGCTATTCGTTGAGCCGCCCGACCGGGACGACACCGCTTTTGCGGCGTATTTCAACCGATGAGATCAAAGTCACGCCGGGGCAGTTCGCTCCGGTTGAGAATCCCACATGGTCAGAAAGTGTGCCGCTGCAAGCGCGCAGCACCGATACATCGTCGCGCGCATCGTTACTGCTTGCCCGCGCCGAGTCGCTGACCTCAAGACCGGGATCAACCAAGCCAAAGCCGGAAACCCGGCAGGCATCTCCGCTGCGGTTGATCGCCGTGATTCTGTTGTTGGTGGCGATTGCGGCGGCGGCGCTGTTTGTGCTGACGAATACGCCGCCGAATAATCTCGGCGGGGGCGATGGTACGGCAGTCGTTATTGGCGCGGATCAAACCGACGAAGTGACAGCAGTACCGACTGACGCGCCGCCAACCGAGACGCCGCTGCCAGATACACCAACGCTTGCATCTCCTACGACCGAAACGCCTTCCACACCGACCGATATTCCGACGGAAACCCCGGTGCGCCCGCCAACGGTCACGATCACGCCAGAAGGGTTTGTTGTTCCCGACTCGATCAGCAGCGAAACGCCGACGCTTTCGCCGGGTGCGCCGATCGTGTTGACCTACGATACCTTTGCGCTCGTGCTGCAAAACCGCTCATCTGAATTGGTGAATATCAGCGGGATTTCATTCGTCCGGCTCAACCAGCTAGGCACGCCGATCACATTTTCGGTCAGCGATTGGGACCCGGTATCGCGGAACGGCTCATACTTCATGCCGAGCGGCGGGTGTTATCACATCTGGTTGATCTCTCAGGAATTTCAAGGTATCCCCGCGCAGTGTTCCGCGCGTTTTGGGTGGGAGGCGGTCGGTACAAACCGCCAATTCTGGATCAGCAGCGAACCGGGGGCGACGTTTGAAGTGCAGCGCGCTGGCAGCGTGCTGGCAACCTGCCCGACGAACGCTGGACAGTGCAGCTTTACCCCTTAAGGTGTGCCGATCAAGGTTGCGGTGGGCTGCGCGGTCGCGTTGGGAAGACCCGGCGGCTCACTGGCGACACTGGCGATTAGAATTGCTGTCGAAATTAGCAGCGCCAGCGCGAATAACATGATCAACCGGATTGAACTGCGGCGGCTTGCGCCTATATTCCCTGCGCGTCGTTCGGCTAACCGCGTAGAGACATCTACGCGGGCGCGGCGATCCGAGGCGCGCGAGGGTTCACGCTCCCCGCGAATGACCCGTTCGCCCAAACGCGCATGATCGATCAACCACGAATGCAGTAATCCACCGTTCAAGCGTATTTCACCCGGCGTAAGGATCACGGCTTCGCTGTATTCCAGCCCGCGCACTGCCGCATTGATCGAGACGAGATCGAGCGGGTAATCCGTCTCGACAAGGTAACTTTCGATCCTGTCAGCCGTGATCGCCGCACCGGGGTCGCTTTGAGTAATCGTGCTGATCGCCGTCAGGGTCAAGCGCTCGTTGGTGTTGAGTCCACGCCATAATTCCGCGTAATCGCGTTCGCCGTAAGCGTACACGGTCGGCAGCATCGCTTTAATATCATCGGCGGTCATCTCACTGTGTACAGTGTTGATCGACCACTTGCGATACATCAAATAGCCGAACTGCTGGAGCAAACCGGGAGCGCCGCCGCTTGCTGCAAGCGCAGCATCAATCGCGCTGTCGTTGACTTCATATGCGGCGCGTACAGGTTCGCGGAGCAGCCATTCGGCGTCCGGGCGGGTGAGTGCGCCAAGTCGAATTACATTGGTAACGGACACCAGCGGCGCAAACGCCGGAATTTGATTTTCATGTTCTGCGCCGAGTGCGAGGATCACATCCATCGGGTGATCGGCTCTGCCAATCAGCCCGTGAACATAACTCAGGCTGTCCGCGGGAAGAATGGAAGATCGAACTGCGTGCATCCATTCATCTGCGTCATCGATCACGAACAGCAGGCGGCGCGTACCGCGCAGCGATCCCAACATGGCGGGGAGAAATGTTTGTTCAAACCATAGGCGCGCATCGTCTTCAGGCGGCGCGAGATCGCTCAGGCGGGTCGTCGTGAAGCCAGCGCTGATCAATGAAGATGTTGCCGCTTGCGCCCATAACAATAACCAATCGGTTTCATCTTCGATGGGCGCGGCGCGCGGGGATACATACGCGCCGAGATGCGATTCAGTAAACAGCGCGCGTGCGGCGTACAGCAGGGCGGTCTTTCCAATGTGCCGCCTGCCGAGAATGCACAATGCGCCGCTCGAATCTGAGCGAGCGAGATGGCGGTAAATACGCGCAAGGGCATCCGCGCGACCCGCGAACGGCGCGTTTTCGACATCATCACCGTAATCATGATGATAAGGGTTAGGCGGAATCTGGTTCGACATACACCGAATTATAACACGCGCACGATGCTATAATGCGGCTGTTTTGCCGCTGTTGTTTTTGATCGAGGATGTGGGATTGTGACGAATGTTACACCGCCGCGCACGCTGGCACTGGTCGGAATGCCCGGTGCGGGAAAATCATTGTGCGCCGCGCACTTGCAAGACTTGGGATATTTTCAGTTTCGCTTCGGCGGAATCGTTGTGGATGAAGTGGTGCGGCGCGGGCAGGCGATCAACCCGGCGAATGAAAAAGCGGTTCGGGAGGAGTTCCGCGCACGGGAAGGCATGGACGCAATCGCCAAACGCGCGCTGCCGATCTTGCGCGATGCGCTGACGCGGCATCCCACGATCATTATTGATGGGTTGTACAGCTTCAGTGAGTACAAGACGCTCAAAGGCGAATGGGGTGACAGCCTCATCGTGATCGCGATCACCTGTGCGCGTGAACTCCGCTATGCGCGTTTGGTCAGCCGACCGGAACGACCGCTCACCCGCGCGGAAGCCGAACAGCGCGACTACAACGAGATCGAGAATATCGAGAAGGGGGGACCGATTGCGATGGCAGATTTCACGCTCTTGAACGACGGCTCTCCTGACGAGTTGATCGGCGCTTTGGATCGACTGCTCGGCGTGTTGAAGGTCATGCCATGATAGTCTAATCCAACCTTTTTCTAACCAGAGGTTGCGCATCACCGACCGTACTCTCTATACTTCCTTTGGATTTATATGCCATCTGGAGACTGGGCTTATGCGGCGCTTTATGATTGCGTTCGCGCTTGTCGGTGTCTGGGCGCTGCTCGTGTTGAGTGGGACTTCCTCGCGTTCGTCCGCTCAGGCGGCAGCGCCGCGTCCCAGCCCCGGCGATCCGCCTGTTGGTTCTTTGATCACGTTTTCGCCGCCGGATGCTGATGGAGTGATCACCATCACCGGGTTGGCGGGGGCGGTTGTTCCCAACGGCAGTGTGATCATTCGCAATTTGTACACCGAAGCGACGGTTGTCGCTCCGGTTGGCGTTACCGGAGCGTTTACCGCTCACATTTATGGCGAAGGAAATACCCCATTCTGGATCAGCCGGGTAGATACCGCCCAACCGCCGGAAGCTTCGCGGCTGCCGGGGAGTGTTCTCGGCGGGGCAGGTACGATACTCTGGTCGGGTTTTCCGCGTGAACTTGACCTGAATGCAGTCACACCCCTAGCCGTCGATGGTGATACCGGTGATTGGGATGCGCTGGCGGAGTCGGGCATTAACGGCTCACTTCATGCGGTGCGCAGCCGCGAGGCGCTGTGGGTCGCGGTGCGTGACTCACGGATCGCTGCGGTGGACGGAGAAGCTGTCTCGGTGCGGGTGGTGTTCACGGTGGATACCATCACTTACGCGGTCAATGCGTCACTGCGTGATGCGGGGCTGTCCGCTTTTGAACGCTTGAATCCTAACCGTTCATCGCTGGATGCGCTCAACGTGACGGCATTTGCCGGGGATGGCGCGGCGGAACTGCGCATCCCGCTGACATTCCTTGTTCGGATCAACACACTCAGCATGGTTGAAGTCGCGCTGCTCGACGCGGCGGGTGAAGAACTCGTTGTGTATCCTGCCTCGTCAGAAGTGCTGTTTCTCGATGTTGATGATGGTGTGTATCGCGCGAACGGTGCTGCGGATGGCGAAACGTTCTCTGTGGGGGGCGTGTTAGGCGAAGGCGCGGCATTTTGGTCAGCGTGGGGGCGCGCAAGTTCGCTTGCGCTTGAGGCGGGCGAGTCGCTGAATATCGAACTCGATGTGACGTTTCATGAGGTCAACGTTCCCGCTGATCTGCGGTTGTGGGCAGCGGTCAGCTTGCAGCCGATCATCGAAAGCGGCGAGGATGGCTGGGAATACCCCGGCGATGTCGGGACGAATAACGGTTGGTCGGGGGTATCGCTGAACGGGCTGCCCGTCGATAACGTGGATCGGGATGAAATTGCGCTGATCGTCCCAGTTACGCCGAACCAGTTGATCTTTCACGAAAATTCTGTCGATTTCGCGCTCGATTTTACGCTCACACTGCCGGAAAGCGTGGGACGTGGGTTATATGTGCCGCGCTTGGAAGGCGTCGCCGCGCAAGATGATCGTGATCCGGCGCTTTTGATGCTCGACGAAGCCGCGTATTGGGCGCGCAACCCGCTGTTTGGCGTTGGTGAGGGTGCATCCCGCCAGCCGATCACCCGCCTGCCGCTGGTGCTCAACGTGGGTGGCATTGAAAATGCACCACTGCCGAGCGCGCTCTTATACGATACGCCGAGCGATGGATCACGCGGGATCATGGCGGACGAAAACCGCGCTGATTATACGCTCACAAACCGCGTGATCTTCAACGCGCCGACGTATATTTTGCCACCGTTCCGCGATGGCACGGATGACGCGCTGACGTATATCCTAGAACCGTATTTGTTGAATATTTTGCCAAATGCGTATGACTCGAATGCCGCGCCGCTGATTCCGTTTGATTTTTCCGGCGCGAATGCGAATGCGTCCGTACTGCATGTTGAAGTCACCAAGCCGGATGGGACGACGGTTGATCTAGGTGAACTGCCGATTTTGCAATCAGCGCTTTCGACGGCGGCTTTGAACGAACGCACCGTGTTTGGCGCGCAGTCTCCGGTCGATATGTACCGTTTGACCACCTACGATCCGGCATTGATCCGCTTCTCGTTCGATCAATACGGCGAATATACGATTAACAGCCGCTTCAGCGTGCGTGATGTGTGGGGAAATACGTATCAAGGCGGCGGCACGTATCATCTGCTGATTGGCGAACAGTTCGAGATCATCCCAGCGGTGCTTCCGGGAACGCCGATGCAGCTTGGGGATGTGTTCCATGCGGGCGTGACGCTGATGCCGGGTGCGCCCGCCGATGTAACGGTCAATTTGACTGTATACCCGCTGGACGGCAGCGACCCGATCACCCAAGTATTCAACGGGCAGTCGAACCGTTATGGCGTTTTCGCCCCTAGCAGCGATCAAGTATTCACCTTCGCTGTGCCGGGGATGTATGTCGCGGATTACGAAGCCCGCTATACCGATACATCGGGGCGCATCTGGGCGGCGAGCTTACGTTCGGTCGGCTTGATCGCTTCACCTGATTCGACGCTGATCGCGCGTGGTCAGCGCGGTTTGCTCGGTTCAGATGAACTTCCACTGACATGGTTCCGCGCCGACGGCTACCGGGGCGAAGATGTATCGCCTGTTACGCCGTATTTCCCATACTTCTCCGGCGATGTCGCATGGATCGGGGAAACAGCCGAAAGCGGGATCGCGCCCGCGCTCCGCTTGCAAGACCTTGAAGGCGCATACGCGCAGCAGGTGATCGATGCGCTGACGGATGACGCTCAAGCACGGCTCGAATATGAAATGCAAACCGGGTTGAATGTCCCGCAAGCCGCCGCGCTCGGTGAACTCCCTGTGTACGGCGACGCGGGCGGCTACGCTTTCGTGAGTGCGGTGCGTCCGGGGCTGTCGCTGCGGGCATTCTTGCGCGCGGGCGGCTTCAGCGGTCTGCCGCTGTGGTGGGACAGCGACGATGTGTACAACCGTCAAATCGGCGCGGGAACAACGGGCGACCGACCCGGCGATTTCGCATTCTTGTTCGGCGGTGCGTTGATCCGCAGTGAAACCGTCGAATCCGTCTCGATTTACGGCGCGTTGAGCGTTGTCATCGACGACAACGACTCACGCGGCGAACGGCTGTATCCTCCGCTGAATGGGGCGGCGGGCAGCGGTGACGGCGGCGCGCTTGTTTCGATTGATGACCGCGACTTTGATATGTTCTTCGTCCCCTCCGGCACGCCGCCGGGTGCGCTGATCCGCGTGGGCGACTCGATCACCGTAGCGGGGCAGGTCGCGCCGACCATCGCGGCAGGCGTGAATATCACAATCACGTCACCGGAAGGGGTAAGCACCCGTTTCAGCGGGCATGCGAACGCGATTGGCTACTTCTATAACCCCGATTTTGATGTGATCGCGGATCAAATTGGCGTATGGACGGTCGATATAGAAGTGGTCGGTGATGCGGTCACATCGGTAGGGCAGGCGCAGCCGCCATACCCGACGGGCAGTGTTTTACGCGCATCGGGCACATCGTATCAGGTGTATGTCATGCCGGAGTCGAGCGAAGTCTTAGAATCGACGGTGCGGCGCGCCGATGTGCTGATCCCGACCGGAGTGGCGTATAACTTCGGCTTCACGATCCCGCAAGCGTGGCAGAATCCGCGCGCATATGTGACACTGCGCACACCGTCGTATATTTTGACGGACAGCGCGGTGCGCATCAACGGGCGGAGTTTTGGGTATCAATTCTCGCCCGCCGCAATTCGTGGGAGCTTCCCGAATATCGAAAATGAGCCTCGTGGGAGCGGAAATTCAGTCGTTGATCCGATGACGCTCACCGTTGTGATTACAGGTACAGACTCCGATGGTGCGCTGCAAATGCAAGCGCGCCAATATACGCTGTTCTACAACCGTTTGATGCAGCTCACCGATGGCGAGTGAGCGGGGAGAACGCACATGAAGCGTAACGCGGCGAAACGCGCATTGGTGGTGATCTTTTCCCTGCTCAACGGCGCGGCGGTTGTGTTCGCGCTGGCGCTGATGGAGGTCAGCGTGCCCGCAGGTGTGACTGCTCAGAACGGCGCGACCGAAACGCCGCTCCCGTTGTATGCGCTGCCGGATGCGCGCACCAACCGCGCTTATACCAGCGGCAGCATGGCACAACTCAGCGGTGGGCGCACGGTGATTGCGGTCAATTCGATCAACGATACGGTGTCGATTGCCGTACCGTCACAGGGGAATATGATCAGCGAAATTCTGGTCGGGCGTGACCCGCGTTCAGTCGCGGTCACATCGGATGATACCCGCGCTGTCGTGACCAACCGTGTTGACGGTACGTTGAGCGTGATCGACATCCAAGAAGCCCGCGTGATCAACACCATTCCGGTTGATGGCGTTTTTCCGTATGGAATCGTGATCGGGGACGGCGAAACGGCGTATGTGTCGCTGCTCGGTAGTGATGCCGTCGCCCTGATTGATGTGACGACGGGTGACGAGATCGCGCGGATTGCGACCCCACCCGCGCCGGCGGGGTTGGCGCTGTGGGGCGAATTCCTGTACGTCACGCACTTCTGGACGGGGGAACTGACGCTAATTTATCTGCCGCAGAACCGCGTGATCCAAACGGTGACGATGGGTGTTCCGGTCAGCGTGTCGCAGTCGGTTGAGATCGATATTTCGCGCGGGTTGGCATATCTGCCCGGTTCGCGGACGTATGCCGAAAATCCGGCGCTCACGTATGACACGTCGGCATTCCCAACCATCAATGTTGTTGATCTGCGCGGGAATGCGATGCAGCGGGGCGGACGAATCGCGCTCGATACGGCGGATCGACCGGTGAATATGCCGTTTGCGACCGCGCTTGACCGCTTTCAGCAGCGGTTGTATGTCGCCAACGCGGGCAGCGACTCGATCACGGTGATTGACTTGAATACAGGTGAAGCGCGGGCGCATATCGACGTGGGTTCAAATCCGCGCGCGATTCTGCTCAACCGCGATTACACGCTGTTGTACGTGCATAATGCGCTCGACGCGACGATCACGACGATCACCACAAGCGATCTTGAAATCGTCTCGACCCTGCCGATCAGCAACCTTACTGTGTCGGTGGATGTGCTGCTTGGCGCGCAGTTATTCTACGGTGCGACCGATCCGCGCATGAGCCGCGATAACTGGTTAAGCTGCGCCGTGTGCCATTTTGACGGGATGAGTGATGGTCGCGTGTGGACGGGGTTTGGCGAAGGCGGACGCAATACGCCGCTGCTGTATGCACTTCCGGAGACGCCGCCTTACCGCTGGTCAGGCACATGGAGCGAACTGGCGGATACCGAATATAAGATTCGGTCGCTGCTCGGCGGCACAGGCTTGATCGACAGCATAGCGCCTCCAATAGCGGAAGAACTGCATAACCCGCTGAACGAAAGCGATCTCGATTTGCTCACCGCATACTTGATCACGCTTGCGCCGCCCACGCCGCATCGTAACGCCGATCAAGCGGTCATCGCGCGCGGTGAAGCGGTGTTTGTGGAGCAGGGCTGCGATACCTGTCATGTGGGCACGGTCGGAACGGATTTGCGCGTCTATGACGTTGGCACGGGCGGCGAGTTCGATACGCCGTCCCTGCGCTGGTTGGCGTGGAGCGCGCCTTATTACCACGATGGGCGGGCTGAAACGCTGCACACCGTCTTTGAGCAGCCCGGTGCGCACCAGTTGATTTATGATGTTGCGCCGGAGGATATCGACGCGCTGGTGCTGTTCCTGCTTACGCTGCCAGAGTCACCGTGAATGTGATCTTCGTGAGAAACCTATGGAAATTTAAGGTTTAACCCTTGCTAAACTTGCTCCGCATCGCTATATTGAAGACTGGGATGAGCATAATTCATCGCAGATGGGTTTGATGGCGTGAGCACAAAACAAGACGGCAGCATTCGCGCTGCGATGCAGGAATATCTAGCAGAAGCGTATCGAATCGCGTACTACCAACCGGATGACCCGTATATTTCGACATCCGCGCTGGCAGAAGCGAAAGGCGTTTCCGCGCCCGCTGTGACGCGCATGGTGCAGCGGCTCAAAGAAGCGGGATATCTCGAACACGAGCCTTACCGGGGCATTTACCTGACGCCGAAAGGCGAACGGGAAGCGCTGGCGAATATTCGCCGTCACCGTTTGGTTGAAGTCTTTCTGGTCGATGTGATGCGCTTTGGCTGGCACGAAGTCCATGACGAAGCGGATCGACTGGGCGAGGTCGTCAGTGATCGGATCGTTGAGCGCATGGAAAAAATGGCGAAGCATCCGCGCAGATGCCCGCATGGTGAGCCGATACCGTCCGCTAATGGCGTGATGCCGCGTGTGGTCGATACGCCGCTCAATGCGGTCGCTGTGGGCACACGCTGGACAGTCAGCCGCGCGAATACCCACGACGCAGACAAACTGGCGTATCTTGGCGAACTCGGATTGCGTCCGGGGACGACGTTCACATTGGTATCCCGCGCGCCGTTTAACGGACCGATTCATCTGGATGTTGATGGGGTGGATCGCGTGATTGGGCATGAATTAGCGGGGGTGCTGCGCGTATGCGATCCCGCACAATTTGAACTCAGCTACGAAACAGCGTAAGACGAGATAAGTCCAATTGGCAGAGCGGCTGTTGACTCAAATTTAGATTGGTCTAAAATTTAAACATGACTAATCGAAACTATGGAGTTCATCATGCTCTCACTCGAACGCATTCTGATCGACGGCGGATTGCTGGTTACGATCATCACCGTGCTCATCCTTATCTCTTTTGTCGTCAACCCACGCATCTGGCTGCAAGATTACCCGGAAGCAATTCGCAAACTTGCTGCGCCGCTAACTCCGGCTGAGAAACGGCAGCAGCGCATCTTCATGATCCCGTTTTTGGCGGCGGTGATTGTGCTTCCGTTCCTTTCTACACGCGCAGTCGTCAGTCAAGCGGACGCGGGCTTCGGAACAGCATTCCTGCACGCATTTATCCTCTTGAACCTCTTCAATCTGTTCGATGCGTTGGTGATCGATTGGCTGTTCTTGTGGGTCGTGCGTCCTAAGTTCGCATTCATTCCGGAAGCATGGGCGCATCAAGATCAGCTTTTCAGGACGCGGAGAGAGATCGGTAATTGGCTGAAGGGCGTGGTATTTTGCACCGTCACCGCGTTGATCCTCGCCGCCGTCGTGATTGTCATTCGCTAGAAGTCCATCAGAGGCATATCGAATGCCTCTGACGTGCATTTAAGAGGGACGACAGTAAATCCTCACCCCGTCGCACCTTCGGTGCGCCACCCCTCTCCATCGCAAGCGATAGAGAGGGGGACGGGGGGTGAGGAGCAGTAGGTGAAAAATCTAGTGTCGCCCCTCTGACGTGCATTTAAGAGGGACGACAGTCGTACAGAGTTGGTGCAGCACGCGGCGGCGCACTGCCAGCACCCGGCAAGATGTTCTCAACCGGCGTGCAGTGATCCGCCGCCCATGCGGTAATTTCGTCGTTGGTTGCCCCCCCGCCAACGCTGACGCTCAAAAAGTAACGGATGCGCCCGCTGTTTACCCATTCCGCGAATTCTTCCGCATCGATCACCGGATCATTCCCCGTAAATCCACCGAGCAGCAGCACCGGGCGGCGCGCAGCCAAGATGAACTGCGCACCCATCACCGCGTTCGGTACGGCAAGCAGATACTCCACATCCGACGTGTTTTCCTGCAAAAACGTGATCAGACGATTCCTATCGGAAACTGCCGCGTTTGGCACTCCGCCGGCGATTGGAAGGGGCGTGTTACCGAGCGCTGTCAGATTGGATGCGTTTTCACCCTCATAACTCATGGGTAACGCGACATTCGGTGCAGGATCAAGGATGGAATACAGCGTCCACAGCGTCGGCGCGATCAGGATCGCGGCTGCGGCGAGCGCGAATCCGGTTCGCCGCGCGCGTGCGCTTTGGAGCGCGATCAGAATCAGGCTGATCAGGATCAGCGCGCCCGCCGGAAACAACCAGATCATCGAGACGGTATACTGTGCTGCGACCAGTCCTTGAATGATGAGCGTGATCACGAGCGCAAGCAGTACGCCGATAAACGCGAGATTGCCGCGCTGATGCGCAAACTTCCACAGATACCAAAAGCCGATCCCGATCATGGCAGCGGCGGCAGGGGCGGCAGTCGCCAAGTAATAAGCATGGAAGAAGCGCGCCACGCTGAAAAAGGTGACGCAGATCATCAACCAACCGCCCCACAAAACAATACCTTTGAACTCGTCGCGGATGGGAAGTTGAAAGCGCGGCGGTTTGAGTAAGTGGATTAAAAGCTGAATCCCGCCGTACACCGCCGCCATCAGCGCGAGTGGAAGCCCCCACGCAAGCTCGTTGCCCAATTCGACTTTGAACAAGCGCAGCACACCGCGTGCACCGATTTCCGGGTCGATTCCGCCGGGTGCGCCCCTTGCGCCCATTAAGCGCTCAACGCCGTTGTAACCGAAGATCAAATCCATCACGCTGTTCTTTTGACTGCTGCCGATGTAGGGGCGCGAGTCCGGCGGGATGCTGTCTACGATCAGTGCCCACGAAAACGAAACGATCAGCAGCACACCGAGCGCCGCAAGGATGCCGATGATTTTTGCGCGCCAAGTGACCTTCGCGCCGAGCAGGTACAGCGCGAAAAATGCCGGAACGGGCAGAAAGGCTTGCAGCATTTTAATGTTGAATCCCAAGCCGACGAGCACGCCACCCGCGATCAACCAGCCGATCTTGCGCGATTCGGTCGCTTTCAAAAATGCCCATGCCGCCAGCAAGAGCATTAGGATCAATGTACTGTCCATTGTATTGTTGCGGTCGGTGACGACGCTGATCGGCGTGACGGCGAGCGCCAAAGCCGCCGCGAGTCCTGCGCCTGTGCCATACGTCCGCGCGATCAAGTGGTAAATCAGGAGGACAGACAGCACGCCTGCGATGATCTGTGGGAGGATCACCACGACGCCGGATACACCGAAAACTGCCGCGAACAGCGCTTGAATCATCAAACCGAGCGGCGGTTTATCAACCGTGATCGATCCCCCCGGCTCAGCGGCGGCGAAAAAGAAATTTGTCGGGGACTGCACCATCGATGCGACCGACGCTGTGTAATACAGATTACCATCCCCAACAGCGTTTAAGTTGATCAAGCGCAGTGCTGCCGCGAAGATCACGATTCCGATCAACAGCGGCACGGAACGACGTAATAGGGTCGGGTTCGGATCAGACATGAATGTAAAACCTCCGATGGAGGACGCCAAAACAGCATAAAAGGTGTTTCACGAGCCTGTCAATCGTGTGATTGCGGATGCGAAGTTTAGTGTTCTTCACAGGGTTCTGTGTTAATCTCTACAATTAGGGTGCGGTATCCAGACGTTGTAGTCGGGCGGTGGCTCTCGTGGAACACTTCTATTATGGTCAGGTATTATACGAAGGCAAGCCGCAAGGAGAATTACGCCTCCTAGCGAAATCGGCGGGGATCAAAGCCGATCACTTCAGCGAAGTGATTTCTGTGCTGCGTCTGCCTCCGGCAGTGGCTGATCCCACACTTGCCGTTGCCCTGCTGCGCGGCAAGTCGATCCCTCATATCTTTGTTCAATCACAGGTGGGGGAAGCAGGCGGCGTGTTGTGCCATTATTACCTGCCGCCGCTCGAAATGGTGCGCCAGTTGGGAGGCAACATCCGGCGTTTGCTCGGCTTGCTTGAGCCGTCGATGCCGCAGTTCACGCGCACGGATGCGACACTGCCACCCGTCGAGTTTGATAAAACCGATCCGCTAACTATTGAACAGCAGCAAGAAGCGATGCTGGCGCTGCTCGGCGCGACCAATGATCGATTTGATGTGATCGAGGCACTGCTCGCGGCAGTCATCATCGGCGTTCCGGTGGTGATCAAAGGTGCGCCAACCGACCTGAACGCCCGCATTGGCATGATCGAAGGACTGTTGGCACTGCTGCCGCATCCGGCGCGCGTTAGCGTGACGTTTGCGACTCACGTCACGCCGACCAGCTTTGCGAATGCGCAAATTCGTTTTGTGACGAGCGACACGCCTGATCCGTCGGACGCCTTGATTTACACATGGGGCGGCAAGAAAACCGACGGCGTGAAGCCCGAAAATGACTACGCCCGTTATATCCGCAGTCAGCTTCGGCTCGATACCGAGCTTGTCGTCGATAAGACGACCTTGCTCACGCCGATTGCCGGATGGCGGCTGCGGCGCGGTGAACCGCTCAGCGAAGCGCTGACTTATGCGTCGTTCCGGTTGACAATGGACGAGGCGGTGAGTAATGGACTTCCGGTTGAAGCCTCCGAAGTCGCGCGCGTGTTGAGCGTTGATCCGACGCTGAGTGAAGAACAGCAAACCGCCTATGTGCGTCATTTGCTGGCGCTGGTGATGGCGACGGATGACGTAGAAGATGCGGATTTGGTCGTATCGGCGGCGGGCAAACCCCCGCTTGAGCCAATCATCCTCGCGCAAATGACCGACATGCTAAACAATGGGAAGGCGCTCCGCGTGTACCGCGCCGTTACCCGCTGGCTGACCAATCCAGCCGGATTTAAAGGCATGTACTGGATCGACTTGGCACAAAAGGCGGCGCTGGCTTACGCGCAAGGGATGGTTCGCAGCCGCGACAGCAAAGCGATGAATCTATTCCTCGCACAAGTGCGCGAAAATGCGTCTGCATTTGAGGCGAAATACATCGTTTCGCGCTTGTTGGAGATCGCGCTGCCGCTGGCTGCCAGTGATCCTGTTTTGGCGCAGACTTCGGTGCTGCTGGCGGCAACCACACTCCCGCTTGATTCATGGCAGCGGTTCATCAACTTGAAACCGATTCTAGGGCAGCTTCCACGCGCGCTTGGGCGGTTGATCGCCTACTTGAATGCGGATGCGAACATCACGCTTGCGCCGGGATTGATGGCACAAGCCGCCAGTGAGTTTGGTTCGTCGTGGCGGTCGCTGATGCTCGCCCGCTTGAGCGAGGTCGCGCTTGCTGTCGGGCGCATGGACGTATTCGACGCGCCGACCTTGAGCGCGCTCGCATTCGCGGCGGGGACAACCTACGGTGATATGTATGACAGTGTGATGCGCCGTGTGGTGTATCACTTTGGCGAAGATGCCGCGCTCAAGGCACTGGGCGAAGACGCCGCGAAAGCGCTGCTCGAAATTTTGCTGGCGCGCGGCGCATATGCTGATCTCGCGTCGGAGCTTGGGCGGCAGGGGCGCATCCTGTATCCCAGCGGCAGACAGGTCGAATACGCCGCGATGGTGAGAACGTTATTCGCCAGCACGCCGATCTTGATCGGCAGTGTGCCGGAATGTGTCGCCGCGCTTTCGGCAGAGGGAACAAAACCGCTGCCGCTGATCATGGCGCATTTTGGCGTCATGGAGCAGCATCAATGGTCGCCGCAGTTACGCGATGTGGCGGGGCAGCTTGTCTCACACTTAGGCGCGCACCGCCTGATCCTCGAAGGACTGCCGACCGACTTGATGCTTGAACTCCTCGGCGCGTTGAGCGCTGCCCGCGATCTGCCGAATACGATCCGCGCGGCAGTGCTAATCCCGATGAACACGGCGAGGCGCGGCGACGACGGTATTCCGGCGATGCTGCATATGTATCGAGTGCTCACATGGGAGCCGAATGTCGAAGGCGCGGCGGAAGTGCAGAAAGCCGCGTTAGAAAACCTTCGCCGTTTCGTCCGCTGGTCATCAGAAGGTTCGGCGCGCAATTTGATCAACCAAGTCGCGCGTGTTGACGAAGGCTTGATCGAATCGCTCAAGGCGACATATGTAATCCGCCGTATGTTGGGCGGCGAAAATATCGCGGATTACGCTTATGCGCTTAACACCGCCGCGAATTTCTTGCAGGATACGGGCGCGGCGTATACAGATCGCCAGCGGTTACCGCTGCACAACGTCATCGTCGGGGACTTGGACAGCTTGAACGGCGGTGTGAGCGATCTTGAACGTAAACAGCTTGCCGACGCGCTGATCGACTTGATCAAACTTGCGAGCGGATTGGCAACACAGCATCGTGTCGCACACATCAAAGAAACCGAAGCGGAAATTCAAGCGCTCTTAGACGGAACGGGCGAAGCGCACAGCGTAATCGATATGTTCCGCGTGATGAGTGGGTATTTCGGGCGCGGTCGGCGGGTCGTGCCGAAGATGGAACGCTTGATGGACAATCACCCGCTTGGCGACCGCACCGCGCCCGCGCTGCTGCGCGAACTGCAAACAATCGTGATGGTGCTGAAAAACGCGCTGCTGACGTTCCCGTACAGCGGGAAGATCAGCGTGCGCGCCGTCGAAATCGTGGGTGAAATCGAGAGTTTGTGGGGAGATATTTCGCTCGCGGAGCGGCGCGAATTGGTGGCTGATCTGGCGATGGACTTGCAGCGCGTCTCTGATCTGCTGTTGGCGATCACGAATCGAGTCGAAGCCAAGCCATTGTTGGAGCAAAACAGCCTGACGCGCAAGCTCGACACGAATCGGCAGCGACCGGAAAACACACTCGAATTTTACCGGTTCGTGCAGGGGTATTTCCGCGCGCGGATACGTCAACCCGCGCCGTAAGCGCTCTCAACCGCATATTGAGTGTCAAAGCCCGCCCATGCGGGCTTTTTGTTTCGTGTCAGGTGCGCACCGCTGAATTCCTGTATAGTAAAGCACATGCAGCCTCTAGCGGGAAATGGTAGGCTTTTTTATGGAAATCGGGATCGAGTTCGGAAATTACAAAATCACCGAGCATATCGGGCGCGGCGGTATGGCAGATGTTTGGTCAGCGCGTGATCTGCGCTTGAACCGCACTGTCGCCATTAAGACGATTGCGCGCTACGTCGCCGCTGATCTCGATCCGGTCGTGCGGTTTGAAAGCGAAGCGCGCACGATTGCCGCGCTCGAACACCCGCATATTCTCCCGATCTACGAGTTTGGTGATCTTCAGGGACAGCTTTACATCGTCATGCGCTATGTGTCCGGTGGATCGCTCGAAGACCTCCTCGGCAGCGGAGCGCTCCCGATTGATGAAGTGCTGCGGTTGGCGCGACCCATCGCGCAAGCGCTTGATTACGCCCATCAAAACAAGGTGATTCATCTTGATCTGAAACCGAGCAATATTCTGCTTGACAGCATGCAGTCGCCCTATTTGGCGGACTTTGGTTTGGCGACTGTGTTGGGTCCCGAAGGACGCGCGGCGAATCCCGGTTCTGGCACGCTCTTGTACATGGCTCCTGAGCAGCTCACCGCCGCCGATCTCGATCTGCGCGCTGATGTGTACGCTTTCTCGATCTTGATCCATCACATGCTGACGGGACAGCTTCCGTTTGACGCACCCATGCCGCTGGCGATCAAGCAGCTTCAATCGAATGCCGAAATGCCTGACCTCACGCGCTTTTTGCCGACCCTCCCGCCCAAAGTGACGGATGTGCTGCGGCATGGTACAGCGATGGAACCGCGCAAACGCGCCGGGTCGATTATGAGCGTGTTTGAAGCGATTGAAGCTGCGCTGACGGGTATCCGCGTGACGGCGGCGATGAAAAAGCTATCGGCGGAAAAACCAGCCGAACTGCGCACGACACGGCTCAACCAGCCGCCGCGCAAATCCGGCGATATGACGACTGATCTCGATGTGGATATGTTGGCGACACAAGGCTTCGGTGCGTTGGCGGATTTGGATGAGATCGCCAACACGCGCCAACTGGATACAGGGGCGGTGGGCGATTCGCGTCCGGTTGTACAGCCCGCGACTGAAGACGATATCCGGACGATCAACGTGGCGGATACATCGCCTGTGCCAGAACTCTCCGCCGATGCGGTGATCGAAGCGCCGCCCGATTTGCCCGCCGATGTTGATCCTGCCGCCCGCATGGAAGCGACATTGATCTACACGCAAGCGCGGCGATCATGGGCGGGCGGTCAAGGCAAATTCTTGATCGGCTTCACGCCGTTCATGTTGATGAATGACTTTTACACCCGCGCCGAAGAACTTAAGCTGGAGCTTGATGAGCAGGGGACGCAGATGTTTTTGCGCGGCGCGCTCGAATACGATTATCAGACCGCGTACTGGTGGGATAAGCTGACCGATGACAGCCGCCGCTGGGTGGTGCTGCATACGCTCCGCAGTCAAAACGTTCCGGCACAGCTTCGCGCGCTTGAGCGGCTGGCGGCGCTCCCCGATGCCGAACCCCCGCAGATTCCGAAAGCGGTCGGCGCGTTGATTCAAAATGAAGTCAACCCGGAGGTGCGCCGTCAGGCGATCCGTACGCTAGAACAGCGCGGCGCTTTCAAGGTTGAGCGCGCCAGTTCTCCGATTTTGCAGGCATTTGAAAATCCCGAATCAACGGCGGGGGAATGCTGGAATGCGGTTGTCTTCGCGCCGGAGATCGATAGTTTGCTCGGTGCGGCGGCACTTGAGATGCGTGATCCGGTGACGGCGGAGACTGCCGCGCGTGCTGTCGGGCGGGTGCGTTCGGCGGCGGCGGTGAAGCGCATCACGAAGGAAGCGACACCACTGGCACAACGCGCGCTCGCGTTGATCCGCGACGAAGCGCCCATGCTGCCCACTGACGTGCCACAAAACGCGCGCATCGGCGCATGGCTGGCGAATACATGGCGGCGCATCACGTCAAATCCGTCGGCAGCCTTGACGCGCTTTGTGGCGGCGGCGCTCGGTGGCTGGGTGGGGATGGCGGTTTATATCGCGCTCGTTACGCCTTCACTGCCGTTCCTTGACCCGGATCGCATCGGGTT
>JAPKMU010000090.1 GCA_026645745.1 Anaerolineae bacterium
CAAGGAGAGAGGAATTTGTCGCAAAAAATCAGAGACACCGGGTTCCATACACCATCCTCAGCCAGTTAAGGGTTGGCACGTCGGGCAGTAATGCGTCCCGCGCTGTGCAACGCGACTCTTCTCTATCGGGCTGCCGCATGTCAAACACGCCTGCCCGCTTCGATCATACACTGCAAAATGATTCTGAGCGCTTCCGGCAGTACCATCGGGTTTACGATACCAATTGACGCTTGCGCCTTCGCGCTCGATTCCGTTTTCCAGCACCACGCGGATCGCATGATGCAGCCGTGCCGTTTCGTCCGCTGTCAGGCTGTCCGCCGCGCGCAGTGGGTGAATCATCGCCATATGCAGTGATTCATCGGCGTAGATATTGCCGACCCCCGCGAGAAACGCTTGATCCAGCAGCAGTGCTTTGATGCTCTTATGATGCCGCGCCAGTCGTGCCGCGAACTCCGCGACCGTGAACGCGTCCGAAAGCGGTTCGGGTCCTAGGTGCGGCGCGATTTCTTCAATCGTGTTCACGAGCGAGACAAACCCGAATTTGCGCGAATCGGAAAAGCGAAGCTGCCGCCCTTCATCAAGCTGAAAGCGCACATGCACCCACCGATCCGAGTCGTGGAGTTCGTCGTCCGCCGCCACATACAACCGCCCCGTCATCTTGAGGTGAACCACAAGAATATCGTGATCCAAGTGGCAGAGAATGTATTTTGCGCGGCGGCTGATCGCACACACCTTCTGCCCGGCGATGCGCGCTTCAAATGCAGCAGGATCAGGATACCGGATGGCTTTCGTCCAATCCGACCAGACGCCGTGAATCACACGCCCGATCAGCGGATCACGCAAGCCGCGCACAACCGTTTCAACTTCTGGGAGTTCTGGCATAGGCTCACAGGTGAATGCTTAACACGTTTACCAATTATAACCCAAAGTATCCCGCATGAAGGCAGTTTATCCTGTACAATTGTGCTAAGGATATGTTCACAAATCTACGCGAGAATTTTGACAGTTTCCATGTCTGATAACCCGTTTGTGCATCTTCACGTTCACACCGAGTTTTCGCTGCTCGATGGCTTGAGCGACATTAATCAATTGATCGAGCGCGCCCAAAAGACGCTGAATATGCCCGCGCTGGCAATCACCGATCACGGCACGATGTTTGGCGTGATGGATTTTTACCGCGCGGCGAAGAAAGCCGGAATCAAGCCAATCATCGGCATGGAAGGCTATCTTGCGCCGCGCACGATGCGCGATAAAGACTCGAAGCTCGATTCCAAGCCGTATCACCTGCTGATGCTGGCGCAAGACGAGACGGGTTATCAAAACCTACTCCGCATCGCCAGCGCGGCACAGCTTGAGGGTTATTATTACCGCCCGCGTATCGACCGCGAATTCTTGCAGGCGCACAGTGATGGTTTGGTGGTTACAACCGGGTGTCTCGCCGCCGAAGTGCCGAGTCTCATCCTCAAAGAGCAGTACGAAGCCGCCCGCAAACGAATTCACGAGTACGTCGATATTTTCGGGCGTGACCGCTTTTATTTGGAACTTCAGCAGCACGAGATCGACGAACTCAAGCCTGTCAATGAATGGCTGATCGACATCGCCGAAAAAGACCGTTTGAACCTCGTGGCGACCGCCGATGTGCATTATGTGTCAGCCAGCGACTACGAAGCGCATGACACCCTGCTCTGCATCCAGTCGAGCGCCGTCAAGACCGATACCAATCGTCTGCGCATGTCGGACAACAGTTACTATTTGATCGAACAAGACCTGATGTGGCAGTGGTTCGGGCATATTCAGGGCGGCGCGGCGCTCAAGAACTCGATTACCATCAGCGAGATGTGCGACATTTCGCTTGATAAAAAAGGGTATCACCTCCCGATCTTCACTGTGCCGGACGGTTTTACCAGCGCATCATATCTGCGCCATCTCGCGGAGATCGGCTTGCGCTGGCGCTACGGCGACCGCGCCGACACCGATCCGAAACTGCGCGAACGCCTTGATTATGAACTCGGCGTGATCGAGAAGATGGGCTTCACCACCTACTTCTTGATCGTGTGGGACTTGTGCGAATTCGCGCGTGCCGTTGATATTTGGTGGAATGTGCGCGGTTCGGGTGCGGGCTGTGTGGTCGCGTACTGCATCGGTATCACCAACATCGACCCGATCCAGAACAACCTGCTGTTTGAACGCTTCTTAAATCCCGGTCGCGTTTCGATGCCGGATATCGACATGGACTTCCCCGACGACCGTCGCGGCGAACTGATTCAGTACGCCGTCGGGAAATACGGCGAAGACAAGGTCGCGGCGATCATCACGTTTGGGACACTCGGTGCGAAGCAGGCGATCCGCGACGTGGGACGTGCGCTCAATCTCGATCTCACCCGCGTGAACGAAGTCACCAAGCTGATCCCCACCGAACCGAAGCCGAAGAAGGTCAGCGAGTACGTCAGCGATAATCCGGAACTGCTCAAACTCCGCGACAGTGACGCCGATATTCGCGTGATGCTCGAAACCGCCGAAAAGCTGCAAGGGCTGGCGCGTCATGCGTCTACACATGCCGCCGGGGTGATCATCTCCGATAAACCGCTTGAGGCATATGTTCCGCTTCATCGCCCAACCAAAGAGAGCAAATCGACGCGCGACAATGACGCGGACGGTGAAAGCGGCAGCGGCAGCATATCGCTGGATCGGGTGACGCAGTTCCCTATGGAAACCTGCGAGTCGATTGGCTTGCTCAAAGTTGACTTCCTCGGCTTATCCACGCTGACGATCATGCGCCGCGCCTGTGACTTGATCCGCAAGCATCACGGCGAAACATATTCGATGGATAACATCCCGTATCGCCCGACCGGAGATGAACGCCTTGACGAAATGCTCCGTCAAACCTTCGTCATGATCGGGTACGGGCATACCGTCGGCGTGTTCCAAGTCGAAAGCTCCGGCATGCAGCAGATGCTCCGTGAGATGCGCCCGTCGAAATTTGAGCACATCATCGCGGCGATCTCGCTCTACCGTCCGGGTCCGATGGACTACATCCCGGAATTTAATGCGCGTATGCACGGGACAAAAGAAATTCATTACCATCACCCGCGCATGGAAACGATCCTCGCTGAAACTTACGGGATCATCACCTACCAAGAACAGATCATGCAGATCGCCAGCGATATGTTCGGGTATTCGCTCGGTGATGCGGACTTGATGCGGCGCGCAGTCTCGAAGAAGAAGAAAGACGATCTGCATAAACACAAGGCGATCTTTCTCGAAAACGGACCGAAAGTTGATCCGACAATCACGCCCGAAGTCGCAGAGAATATTTTTAACGATATCGAGTTCTTTGCGAACTATGGATTCAACAAGTGTTTAGTCGGCTCGACCGAAGTGGTTGATGCGGATACAGGCGCGATTGTCACCATCGATTCGCTGATTCGCGGCGAAAAGCAGATCGGTTCTACGCTTGCGCTGGACACGCAGTCGCAGAAGCTCAAGCGTGCGGCGGTTGCGCAAATTACCCCAAACGGCGTGAAACCTGTTTATCGCCTAACGACGCAGTTGGGGCGGCAGATCGAAGCGACAGACAATCACCCATTCTTGACTTTCGGGGGCTGGCGAAATCTAGGCGAGCTTACGATTGGGGATCAAATTGCCTTACCGCGCGTGCTTCCGATTGAAGGCAAGCATGAGTGGGACGATCATCGCCTAATCGTCCTCGGTCATTTGCTGGCAGAAGGGAATCTCCGGCACACCACTGGAGTGTATTACTACACGACCGATCAAGAGCAGTTGAACGATTATGTGAATCACCTAAACCAGCATGAAAACACGGAAGCAGTCACCGCGATTCACAAGTCTGCATTTAGCGTTTACAGCCGCCGCCGCGATCGCCGGTTGACGTGCGGCGTTGTCGAGTGGATCAAATCGTTGGGATTGTGGGGCAAGGACTCCCACACCAAATTCATTCCGGATGAGGTATTCACGCTCAATAATCGCTCAATCGGGCTGATGATCTCGCGTATGTGGGAAGGTGACGGGCATATCAATACGACCAGTCGCAACGTCTACTACGCGACTGCATCCGAACGCATGGCGCGCCAGCTTCAACATTTGCTGCTCAGATTCGGGATCATTAGCAAACTGCGGCGCGTCACCTTTCCTTACAAAGAAGGGCGCATCGGCTATCAGCTTTTTGTAACCGGAAACGACAATCTCGCCGCGTTTGACCGCTCCATCGCGTGTCATTTTGTCAGCCAAACCCGGCGTGATCGCGTTCGGTCGCTCATCCTTGAAAAACCTGATACAAGCGGCATCAAAGATGTAATTCCGCTTGAGATCAAACAGCTTGTGCGCGCAGCACAAGCACGCAGCGCATATGATTGGCGTTCTATTCATCAACAGACTGGTATTGCAATTCGGGAATTCAGCCCGACATCAAGCGCGACAAAATCCGGGTTTTCTCGTGAAACGATCGCGCGCCTTGCAACCTTCTTTGATGATGATCAGCTTCGCGCGCATGCACACAGCGATGTGTACTGGGACAAGATCGTCTCGATTGAATACACGGGTGAACAGCCAACTTACGATCTCACCATCCCTGAACACCATAACTTTGTGGCGAACGACATCATCGTTCACAATTCACACGCCGCGGACTACGCCGTCATCACTGTTCAAACGGCATTCCTGAAGGCACACTACCCCGCCGAATATATGGCGGCGCTCCTCACCGTCTACTTTGATGCGCCCGACAAGATGGCGATCCTCTTGGACGAATGCCGCCGCTTGCAGATTCCCCTGCTCCGCCCGGATATCAACTACAGCGCGCTCGACTTCGATATTCAATACGACGGACAAGATCACCCCGCGATTCGCTTTGGCATGGCAGCCGTCAAGAATGCCGGAGTCGGCGCGCTTCAGTTGATTATTCATGAGCGCGAACACGGCGGCTTGTTCACCAACCTGCAAGAATTCTGCGAACGTCTTGACCTTCGCACGGTCGGCAAACGCACGCTCGAAAGTTTGATCAAAGTCGGCGCATTCGACGACATGGGATCACGACTCGCGCTGCTGGCGGCACTCGACCGGATGATCAGCTACAGCACCGAATTTCACCGCGCCCGCGAAGTTGGTCAGGCAAGTTTGTTTGGCGATTCGCCTGTCGAAAGCACGGGTGATGAACTCTTGAAAAATCTGCCGCAGTCCGAGCCAACCGATCTGCGCACGATGCTCGACTGGGAAAAAGAACTGCTCGGCATCTACGTGAGCGAACATCCAATTGACCGCTTGTGGGCGCGTTTGAGCAGCGGCGGCGATTTCGACACGACGCAAGACATCAAGAGTTGGGATGATTCGCGCAACAATGTCGGCGTGCGGGTGATCGGGCTGGTTGCCGGACTCCGCAAGATGCCCACCAAAGCCAAAGAGATGATGTGCATCGTCACGGTTGAAGATCGCTTTGGCAGCATCGAAGCTGTCCTGTTCCCTAAGAATTGGGCGAAGTATCAGGACATGCTTGAGGAGAACAAAGTATTTTTGTTCATGGGCAAAGCAGATCGCACACGCGGCAACTGGCAGATCATCTTGGATCGCGTCGAACAGGAATTTGATGATGTCGGCAGTGCTGATGCGCCGATTGAGGTCACGCAAGATACGCCCGCATGGATGAACACCGCCGAAGCACAAGCACCCGCCCCGCGCCGGATGGCGTACCCCAGCACGAACGGCGACACGAACAGCGCATCAAACGGAAACGGTTATCACGCTGAAATCGTCGTCCCGGAATCGCCAGCGACCGCCCCTTGGGAGCCTCCCGCTGACGCGCCAGAATGGGCAGTCGATAACGTCAACTGGGATGATGACGACGACCAACCGCCGCCGCGCACGCTGATCATCCAGATGCAGCGCAGCGAAAGCGAAGTACGCCGTTGGAAGCGCCTGCTCGGCTATTTGACCGAGTTTCCCGGACGCGATCACGTCCAACTCATCCTGATGAACGATGGTGAGGAAGTTGACACCATCGAGTTTCCCGAACTGCACGTGAACTGCTGTGATGAACTCACCGCGAAACTGGGCAAGGTCGGCGGAGTCACCTACAAAATCGTCGAGAGTTAAAACGTGCCAATTGCCAACACCCGTCAGCGCGCTATACAATACGCGCGGCTTGATCAGGAGCATATTCGCCGTGCTAAAACGCATCGCAGTCATGACGAGCGGGGGTGACTCGCCGGGAATGAATGCCTGTATTCGCGCTGTCGTGCGTACAGGTATGGAATATGGGTTTGAAGTTTACGGTATTCGGCAGGCATATACCGGGCTGCTGAATGGCGATTTTGAACTGCTTACCAGTGTTGAGGTGAGCGGCATCTTGCAGCGCGGCGGGACGATCTTACAGACTGCCCGTAATGAAGAATTCCGCACACCTGCCGGACAGAAGAAGGGGCTTCGCCGCCTCAACGAGCACAACATTGACGCGATGATCGTCGTCGGTGGGAACGGCAGCCTTACCGGAGCGCTCAAGCTCCACGAAGCAGGGTTTCAAGTGGTCGGCGTGCCGGGGAGTATCGACAACGATATTTTCGGCACAGACATGGCAATTGGTGTTGATACTGCGCTGAACACCATTTTGGATGCGCTCGACCGGCTGCGCGATACCGCGTCATCGCATCAACGCGCGTTCATCATCGAAACAATGGGGCGTGGGAGCGGGTATCTGGCGCTGATGGGGAGCATCCTCGGCGGCGCGGAGATCGTGATCACGCCGGAACATGAGCCGACGATGGCGGAAGTCGCAAAATCGTTGGGGGACGCGTATGTGCGGGGCAAATCACACGCCATCGCTGTGATCGCGGAAGGCGCATCCTACACCGCGACCGCGCTCACCGATTATTTGAGCAAAGACCCGGATGTTGGGTTTGAAGTCCGTCTGACGATTCTCGGTCACATCCAGCGCGGCGGAAAGCCTTCCGCTTTTGATCGTCTGTTGGCGACGCGCATGGGAGTCAAAGCGGTGAATGCGCTTCGGGATGGTACAAGCGGCTCGATGGTCGCGCTCGCCGGACGGAAGATGGATCTGATTCCGCTGAAAGATGCGATCAGCCAAGTCCGCCCGATCAACGAAGACTATTTCCAGATGGCGCGTTTTTTATCGCGCTAATTTGAGCGGGACGTGTTTCCGTCCCCGTCTTGATTCTGCCGGATCAAGACGGGGACCGGAGTCACGGTTATTCCGCTTCTCCGCCTTCTTCCGCTGGCACGCTGACCACTCCCAAACGCGGACGCAGCAGCCCCACCAACGCCATCGTTGGCACACGCAGATCAATACCGCGCTGTCCCGCGCTGACCAGAATATGCTGGTGCTCGGTCGCGGGTTGATCCAGATACACCGTCCAATTTTTCTGCATCAACGCCAGCGCGCTAATTCCACCGACTTTGAGTCCGGTTAAGGCTTCAGCATCTTTGTGCGCCGCCATGCGGACTTTCTTTTCGCCCGAAAGTGCCGCTAATTTCTTCAGGTCAAGCCGCCGATCCGACGCGATCATCACGAGGAACGGCTTATTCGGGTTGGATTCGGGCTGCACAACCAGCGTCTTGTAAACCAAGTGCGGCGGAACCCCCAACACCTCCGCGATCACCTCTGCATCACGGAGTTCGTCCGAAAATTCCACCACTTCATACGGGATTTTGTGCTGGTCAAGCACTCGCATCGAGTTGAGCTTCACTGCCATAATTTAGCTGCCTGATGGACTGCCGCTGTCACCGGGAGTTGCAGGCGTGTCATACGGTGACGGCGGGTATGCGGTTGCATCGGTCGGGGTATCATAAGGCGATACCGTCGTAGTGGTGCTGCTGTCTACCGTCGTGGTTTCGGTCACGGTCGGCGCATACACGGGTGGCGCGGTGGGCGATGAAGGCGGCGCGACCGTCGTCACTTGACTCGTGGTGGTCGTCGCTGCCTGTTCCCGAATCACCGCCATTTGAGCGGAAGCGCTTTGCAGCGCTGCGCCACCTTGAGCGGCGGATACCTGCTGCGCTGCCGCCGCCGCGACTGCCGTATCGAGCGCCGGGAATGATTCTTGTGTTTCCATGCGCCGCGCATCAAGCCGGAAGCGCTTCACCTTCTCGATGTAATTGTCGATTCGGGGCATCTTCTGTTCCGGGTCTTCCACTAGATACGGGCGATCCAGCATATCGCGGATCAAATCATAGTAGCCGGATTCAATTTGCCGGAAGCCTTGAAACGTGCGATCTGGCTTGAGCAAGCGGTGAAACGCCAGCAGCAGCGCGGTATGCAGCGAAATCAGCGTGATCAAAAGCTGTGCGAACGGGCTGTTACCCACATAGGGCAGCAGCAGCGGCACGAGGATTGTGCCCACCGTTGTCCAGATCAGCGCGTAGTAATGGAAGAATTTCGCTTGACGCACCTGCTTATTCCAATAGCGGAGCGCCCCCGCCATCTGCGAGAAGTTACGCTGCACCTGCTCCAACTCATCCGGGGTCAGCTTATTCGACTTGATCTGCGTCTCATCCATCACCAGCTTGACTTTGGGGATGGGTTTCAGATAGGCGCGGATCGTGGGCATTAAGCTGAGGAGAATCGCCAGCAGATACACCGCCATGATGATGAACCATGTCAAGTCTTGGGTTTGTTGTTGGGTGAGTTCAAGCACGGGATGTCTCCTCTGCGCCAGTAGACTAATTCAACTCGGTTTATACTGCCGTAACGCCCGCCGCGCAACCAGTTTCGGCAGGAATTGATTGATCAAGACGATCATGCGGTCAAATGGGCGCAAAGTCACCGTTCCGTGATTACGTTCCACCGCGCGCACAATCCGTTCTGCGACGTACTCCGGAGTCATCATCGGCAGTCGCGGCGCACGATCCGCATAACCCGCCGCACCAAGCCGCCGCACATTGAATTCTGTAGCGGTACGCCCGACGAGCAGATCACTTACGCCAATATGATCGGCTTCGAGTTCATAACGCAGCGCCCGCGCCAAACTGCTCACGGCGGCTTTACTGGCGCTGTACGATGCCGTGTACGGTGTGATCATATTCGCCACCACCGACGAGATGATCACGATATGCCCGCCGCCCGCTTGACGCATCAGCGGAACCGCCGCGCGCACCGCGAAGATCACGCCGTCGATATTGGTGCGAAACACCGCCTGAATATCTTCGAGCGGTGAGTCGATCAACGATCCGCGCTGCCCCACCCCCGCATTGGCGATCAAAATATCGAGCCGCCCGAAGCGCTGCACGGCGGCATCCACCGCCGCCGGATCGCGCACATCGACGGCAAGCGGCAGAATTTCGCCGTGCGGCGCGGGCAGTGATCCAACCGCGCTGACCAACGCTTCGAGCCGTTCAAGCGTGCGCGCCGTCACCACGATATGAACACCGCGCCGTGCGAACGCCAGCGCCGTCGCATACCCGATCCCGCTTGATGCGCCTGTGATCAGCGCTGTTTTTCCTGTCAATTCCATCAAATAAACCGTGCCTGTTAGATAAATGCCGGTTCTTGATACACGCCAAACACTTCGCGCATCACCTGTGTGATCTCGCCGAGGGTCGCGTATGCTTTCGCCGCTTCGATCAAATGCGGCATCGTGTTTTCGTTTCCTTGACACGCGGTGCGGAGCGCATTCAGCGCGGCGGCGACTTTTTCGTTATCGCGTTCCATGCGCAGTTTGTTCAAGCGCGCAACCTGCCGCTCATACCCTTTCGGATCCATCTCCAAAATCGGGATCGCGGGATAATTTTCGGTGACGTAGCCATTCACGCCAATGATTGTCCGGTCATCCGAATCGACTTCTTTTTGATGACGGTAGCTCGCGTCGGCGATCTCCGTCTGGAAGAAGCCGTTTTCGATAGCAGGCAGCACGCCGCCCATTTCTTCGATGCGGCGGAAGTAGTCGTACACGGCTTGTTCGGTCTGATTGGTGAGCGCCTCGACAAAGTAACTTCCACCAAGTGGGTCGATCGTGTTAGCGACTCCGGTTTCTTCCGCGATCACCTGCTGAGTCCGCAGTGCCAGCGTCACGGCATGTTCGCTGGGGAGCGCGAGCGCTTCGTCCATGCTGTTGGTATGGAGCGACTGCGCACCGCCCATCACCGCCGCCAGCGCTTGAACCGCCACACGCACAAGGTTGACCTCCGGCTGTTGTGCCGTCAAACTCACGCCCGCCGTTTGACAGTGGAAGCGCATCAACCATGAGCGCGGGTCTTTCGCCCCGAACGTCTCGCGCATTTCGCGCGCCCAGATGCGCCGCGCCGCCCGCAGTTTGGCGATCTCCTCAAAGAAGTCGTTATGCACGTTGAAGAAGAATGACAAGCGCGGCGCGAACTCATCAACGCTCATACCGCGCGCAATCCCCCACCGAACGTATTCCAGCCCATCCGCCAGCGTGAACGCGAGTTCTTGCACGGCAGTGCTGCCCGCCTCGCGGATGTGATAGCCGCTGATGCTGATCGTATTCCACTGCGGCATGTGGCGCGTCCCGAATTCCATTGTGTCAACGACAAGGCGCATGGACGGATGCGGCGGAAAGATAAACTCTTTTTGTGCGATGTATTCCTTGAGGATGTCGTTTTGCAGCGTTCCGCGCAGTGCCGCCATCGGCACGCCCTGTTTTTCAGCCGCCGCGATGTAAAATGCCCAGATGATCGGCGCGGGGCTGTTGATCGTCATGCTCGTGCTGACTTCGCCGAGCGGAATCCCGTGCATGAGCAGTTCCATATCAAGCAGCGAACTCACCGCCACGCCGCACTTGCCGAACTCCCCCATCGCTTCCGGCGCGTCGGTGTCATAACCCATCAAGGTCGCCAAATCGAACGCGACCGACAGCCCCATGTTCCCCTGTTCAAGCAGGTACTTATAGCGGGCATTCGTTTCTTCAGCCGTGCCGAACCCGGCGAACATGCGCATCGTCCACAGTTTGCCGCGATGCCCGGAGGCATGAACTCCGCGTGTGAATGGGTACTCCCCCGGCATTCCTAAATCGCGCTGATAATCCATGTCGGCAACATCGAGCGGCGTATACAGACGCTCAATCGGGACGCTTGACTGCGTCATAAACGTGCGGCGGCGCTCCGGCATTTTGTCCAAAGTGGTCTTAAGTGTGCTGCTTTCCCATGCTGCACGGGCGCGCGCGAGATCGTCCAATGCGTGTTTATCAAACAAGCTGCGTACTCCTGAATATTCTTTACTGCTGTCGCCCTGATTATAACGTACCCTTTGCGCGTTTCGCGTGGGAACAAAAAAAGTGAGCCACCCGTAGGTGACTCACAAACACGCCTGTTTAGTACTTGTGGTGCTGGCTCGAATGCCTAGCGAACAACATTCTCGACCGGAATCCAGACCGGGCTGGCATCACACGCGACCCAGACTTTGGCGAACGACTCGCCAAACTCGCTGATGTACCATGTCCCCGGCGGCAGATTGAAACCCGCGTATGTGCTGGGATCGGCGGCATAATAAGCCAGTGCGCCCGCCGGAACGTTGTAGACCGATGCGCCAACCGGAAGCGGATAGCGGCAGGCATTCGCGCCTTCATAGTCATAGGTCAGGTCGTCAATTGTCGCGCAGCCACCCTCTGAGCCACCGCCGATCACGAGTTGATCGAAATCTCCACTGACGCTCGCGAATGAACCGTACGGACCGACGAAGTTTTGTGAACTTACGAAATTGCCATCCAAATAGGCTTCTACCAGCAGGTTATTGTTAACGGAAGCCCAGATGAAACTGACGTTTTGCTGATTGGCGGCAAAACTTACCGTTAAGGCAGATGAGCAGCTTCCAAATAGGTGCTGTGCGGGCAGAGGTCCGCCCACGTAGATAGCCCAGTCCGTTCCGCTGAAGCTGACCCCGGGATACGCCAGTGCGCCGGAATCAGTGCCGGGGGCAGCATCCTCAAAATCAATGATGGCTGCCGCAAGTACGGGCAGGACGAGAAACGCAAAGCTCGCAAGGAGCAGAGCAAGGGCGACCTTCTTAGCCATGAATTCTCCAATTAATGTGGAAACCTAGAACTAGTATAACATCACATTTAGGAATCTACTACATTGAGCATCCCAGCATTCGGTGATCATGATATCCCAATCTCATTCACCCTTTGCGCGTTTCGTGTATCTCGTATATCTTTGCGGAAACACACACACCGCGAGTGTTCCGCCATGCAAGAAATCAAGCGCTCGACACAGCAGTTCTTACGCGCCGCTCAAACCAGCGACGCGGATACCCGATTTGACCGACTGCTCGTCCCTCTCATGGTGGCGATTGGGATCGGTTATACGGTGTTTCAAGTCCTTCAGCGCGATTTCGTTGAAGCGATCATTTTCGGCGCGTCAGTGCTGCTCGTGATCGTGCTGGCAGGCAGCCGAACGGTACAAACAGCCGTTCTCGGTCAGTCGTTTAACCGCCGCCATGCTACCCATGTCATTTTGATCTGGGGTGAGCTGGTCGTCCTGATGAACTTGCTGCGGCTTTTGGCAAACGCCAGTCCGCTCGATAAATCTGCCGCTTACTTCACCGCCCTGCTGATCGTCATCATCGGTGTGACGTTCATGCTCACGCGCTCGATGCTCATTTTGACGCGGCGCGGCTACCGCTTTTTCAGCGTACAAATTCCGATTTGGGAACAGATTCTCCTGATCATCAATGAGGCGATGGCGATCTTGATCGTCAGCGCCTTTTTAGCGCGTCACCTCACACGGCTGCTCATGCCTGATGTGTTCACAATCCGCGCCGACCCGTTGTATGTCACTGTCGTTGGGATCGCGGTGCTGTTGTACTACATCGGCACGCAGTTGATGTGGATCGGTCGCATGAACGAGTGGTTGAGCCGTATGGGTGCGGTTGGCGCGCATCCTCGCACCGTTCGGGCTGTTGGCGATCACGCTGCTGATCAGTACACGTTTACTCGAACGCTCGGATGCGCGCACCGCTATGCTGCTTGGCTCGTCTGATTCAACGCTTCCCGTCTTGGCGATTGCGCCTGTCATCTGGTTGATCGTCTTTGTCGTGATGATTCTGGTGTATTCCAGCCGCCGAGGACTCCGTCAGCGATTCTTCCCCGATTCGCTTTTTGAATGGCTCCCTGACCGCTTGAGTAAACTTTTCCGCACGATCAGTGATGTGGATATTCTGCTGATCGTCGCCGCGCTTTCGACCGCGATTCCGGTTTATTTGCTGCTTGTCGCCGGGGACAGCTCCGCGATTGTCAGCTTTTTGCGGACTCAAGTGCTGCAAAATCTCGGCGCGTTTGTCGAAACCAACGAGCAGGTGTTGGCGCTCCTGTTTGCAATGCCGTTCTATTTCGTGATCGTCGGCTTGATGATCGTCTATGGCTATGTCCTCACACGCCCCGGTCTTTCCGCGCCGGAACGTGATGAGCTGGTCGAACGGCTGCCGATTGGCTTCTTGATCATCCTGATCATCACGCTGTATCTGTTCGCCGTGCCGTTCAGCCAATTCTTCACCGAAGGTCGGCTTCCGCGCATCCCACAAGATTTGGGTCGCATCCTCGCCTTCAATGTCGTGATCCCGCTGGCGATGCTGTATGCGCATTACTTTTTACTCGTGCGCCTCCCGTATGGTCGCGGTCAGCGGCGCTGGCGCGAAAACGAAGCCGAGCGCTTGAATATTCAACTCCACGCGGTTGACCGCCGCCTTGACGACATCAACCGCCAACTTCAGCAGTTGGAACAGACATGGAATGATGTCCGCTCCGGTCAAAGCAACCTCAACCTCACTCAGAGCTTTGACACCTTGTACCGCTACGTGCGCCTCAACAGCATGCGCGACGATACGAATATTCAGCGCCTCAGCGTGATTTCGGATCGCCAGCAGCTTGCCGAGATCAGCGATGCACCGGTATCACTCGCGGTCGCCCGTCTGCCGATTCGGGTGGTCAGCATTGGCATTCCACTCTTGATCGCCATTCAGATTTATCAGTGGGCGGTCGTCAACAACGGCTTGCAGCAGATCATCGAAAATCCCAATTTGAGCGTGTTTGACTTCTTCCGCGTCATCCTTCAACAAGCGCAGTTCTAGCGGTCTGCGTCACCGAAAAAGCATAGTTACCTCAACTATGCTTTTTTTGAATCTCTTAATGTTAAGAATTCTTTAACTCCGCATATCTATCTGTTAAACTTGACCTTGATAAACGCTCAGATTGAAGGTGGAGATTGGATACCGCACCAACGATGTCACTCTCAGACGAATTGAAGTCGCAGGTTCAAGCAGTTCAACCTGACGACACAATGGCGGAAGCGACGCGCAAAGCGCTGCTGCCGGACTTTCTCGACATGCTGGATCATGAGGCGGGAAGCCGCACGGGTGAGGACATTGAAGATGTTCACGACATGCGCGTGGCAACACGCCGTATGCGGAGCGCGCTCCAACTGCTCAGTGAGTACTTCAAACCCAAAACGGTGCGCGAACACAGCCGATCGCTGCGCAAGATTGCGCGTTCGTTAGGGGCAGTGCGCGATCTCGATGTGCTGATTCTCGCTTTGCAGGAATTCCAGCAATCGCTGGATGACGATGGAAAAGCCGCTTTACAGACGATCATCGAACGGCTTGACGGTGAGCGCACCTACGCCCGTTATCATCTCACCAAGCTGCTGGACAAGAATGCCTACCGCCGCTTTACAGAGGATTACGCCGCATTCCTGATCAAACCGGGCAGCGGGGCGCGGGCAACCGACAGCGAAACGCCGTCACAGCTTCGGCATGTGCTCCCCACGTTGATCTACGAACATTTGGGCACCGTACGCGCCTATGATGCGCGTATCGCGGACGCTGATCCGAATACGCTGCACGCGCTTCGCATCGAGTTTAAGCGGCTGCGCTATCTGGTATCGCTGTTTGCGGAGGTGTTGGGGACGTCGATCAAAGACTTCGTGAAGGAACTCAAGGCGATTCAGGATCATCTGGGGCGCTTGAACGATTTGCATGTTGCACAAGAACGGCTGAATGCAATGCGCGAAGACCTTGACGAAGCCGAAGCGGAAGCACTCGGCAAATATGTCGACTCGCTGCACGTGGAAGAAGAAAAACTTCGCGCCCAAGTCGATGATATTTGGCGGCGCTTCAACAGCAAGACCGTCCAACGGCAGCTTGCAAACGCGATTGCAGCGCTCTAGCGCGGGGAATGGTGGATCGCACGCACGATCCACCCCACTCCCCCAGCACTCAAGACGATGACGGCAAGGATCGCGCTGAGATAATACCGCTGCCATTCGAGCGGACTGATCAGCGCGCTCAACATCATTGCGCCAGCCCACACCCCGATGAGCACACGAATCGGGCGATGGTTTGCTGCGCGGATCAGCGCTAAGACGCCGAGCGCCGCCAAAGAACCCACTACCAGCGCCATCACCCACCCGATTACTCCAGCGAACCCACTGGATTCATAGCGTGTGATTTGATCGCCGATAAAAGCCGCCCACGCATCGATCTCGAAATACTGCGGAGTCCATCCGAACGTCTGACGGAAAAATCCTCCCACCGAATCGATCATCGACGGGTAGCCGCCAAATGCCGCCGCTTGCCCCGCCAACAAATTCGAGCGCAGCCGCAGCAGTTCCCCCGCTGCGCCGAGCGGATCGCTCCACCATGCCGGGTTGAGG
>JAPKMU010000091.1 GCA_026645745.1 Anaerolineae bacterium
ACCATTCACGTACAATCGCGGTTGCAGCGAGACCCGCTGCGTGCGCTGCCCCCAGCGCTCCCGCCCAGCCTTTGACATCTCCGACCGCCCATAAATGCGGTGTACTGGTTTGATAAAACGCGTCGGTCTTGATGAAGCCGCCGCTGTCGAGTTCAAGGTGAAATGTGTCGATGACCTGCTGCGTAAGCGGCAGCGGCGCTTCTGGCGGACGCCACCACAGCGTTTGGATGCCCACCCGTTCACCGTTCGTCAGGGTGACTCCTTCCACCATGCCATTCGTATGGTGAATTTCTGTGATCTCACCCTCGTATACGCGAATCCCCTGCTGATCCAGCCTTTCACGGTGATCAGCAGAGAGCGTAACATCACCCGATAAAAACAGGTTTGCTGTGGGTGTCCAGTGTTTTACGATAAGGGGCATGTGTTCCAGCGCGGGTTCGGAAGTTGCGACCAGCCCCCATACACGGTCGCGGTTTTCATACCCATCGCAGAAGGGGCACGGGATGATCGTGCCGCCCCAGCACTCGCGAAAGCCGGGAACATCCGGATAAATGTCCCGATACCCAACCGCCAAGACGACATGCCGCGCTGTGACCGCTGTTCCATTGCTGCCGCGCAGCGCGAATCCTCCGCTGTGCGCGGGCTGAATTTCGATGACTGCTTCCTTGATCCGCTTTGCGCTCTCGTAGACGGCAATCTGGCTCCAACTGCGCTCACAGATTTCGGCAGGGCGCAGACCATCCAACCCCAATAGGTTATGCACCCCATGAGAGGCATGGTTTCTTGGCGCTTCCGGTGAGTCAAAGACGATGATGTTCTTGCGCGTGCGCGATAAGACCAGCGCCGCCTGTAACCCGGCAGGTCCAGCGCCGACAATCGCGACATCGTAAGGGATACTGCTGGAGATTGTCATTCCGCGAGCGCCTTCAAACTCAAACCCTGCCGCCCCAGAAATTCCGGCAGCCCGATCTTGTCAATCGTGCGCAATTCGCGCGCGGTGATGCGGGCGCTGACGAACTGCCCGGTTTCTTCGACATAGATCGCTTTGGATTGCAGATTCGGGTTGAACTTGCGCCGGGTGGCGCGCATCGAAAACGAGCGTGCATTCCCAAACATTGGTTTGGTCTGGGTGATTTTGTGCTTGCTTGCCATTTCTGTTTCCTGTCATCTCTTTGTGCGAAAGAAAGCGCGTGAACAAGCCTGTCCACGCGCTTTGAACGGATTGCGTAAATGCATCCGCCGCTTGTTGCAGCGCGGTCGTGATCACTTCCATGTGATGTCCAAATACGTCGTCCCCGGCTAACCGCGTCCTGCGGCGTGGGTTCATAGCCATGCGAAACACCAGCACGGTGAGTTCAACGGAAACGCTGTCTGTGAATACAGAAAGATCGCCGCTTCTGAACAGCGGTGGACGACCCTGACCATGCATAAATGATACGAAGTCTCAACGGTGTTTTGTATTGATACCATGTCTCATTTAGAATCACAAGGGGAAGCTAGAAAAATGCCATCATAATCTGAGGGCTGTCGTGGTTTGGTTGCTTACGTTCGTCAACCGTGCTTATGAGTTCTGTAACCCGTTTGCTGATGATCCCACGCTACAATGCCTGCACCTGTATCTTGCCTGAAACATCGTCGCCCGGGATCACAAGCAGTATGTTGTCGCAGCTCGCTGCCATTTTTGTCAACGTGATTACGCCAGTGTTCGCGCTGGTTGTCATCGGGTATGCTGCCGGTCCTCGCTTGGGCTTGGAGGCTCGCACACTCACACGCTACTCGTACTACATTCTCACACCCGCGCTGATATTCAACGTTATCGTTTCGGCTCAGGTCGATGTGAGCTTGGCAGCCCGAATGATCATTTTTGTGGTGATGGTTCACATCGCCTTAGCTGGCGTGGGTTGGGCTGCAGCCAAAGCACTCCGTCGTTCAGCACCGATGGTTTCGGCGTATATCTTGATTGCGGTCTTTGGCAATGTGGGCAACTTTGGGCTGCCGCTGATTGAATTTCGCTTGGGTCAAGAGGCGTTTGCGGATGCCACAGTCTATTTTCTGGCAATTACGACCGTCGCGTTTATCATCGGCGTCGCCGCTGCCAATCTGCCACGCGGCGGCGGACTCAAAGCCACGCTGGCAGTCTTCAAAACGCCGGCGCTCATCGCGTTGGTACCCGCACTCGTACTAAACATCACCCATATTCAACTCCCGCTGTTTCTCGACCGCAGCCTTGATCTGCTTTCAGCGGCGACGATCCCGACGATGTTGGTAGCGTTAGGCGTCCAGCTTTCTACGCTGAAAAACATTCGCTTCACGTCGGATGTGATCATCGCCAGCGGAATCCGGCTGCTGGTTGGACCAATTTTAGCTGTTGTTTTCGCTGTACCATTTGGTCTGACGGGCATTGAGCGGGGGGCGGGTATCCTTCAGTCTGCGATGCCCGCAGCTATTCTGACCGCGATTATCGCCATAGAACATGAACTGATTCCCGAATTTGTAACCACCGCTGTGCTGTTTTCGACTTTGGCGAGCATCGTCACGCTTACGCTGGTGATGGCTTTCGTCTAATCGATGCTCAAAAACCTCATGCGAAGCGCGTCTTGACGAGGGTGAGCAGTCCCGGAATATCACGGGCTATCGCTTTGCCTTCGTCACATAAACCCCAGATCAGGTTGTTCATACGTCGTACATCATCGCTGATGCCGAAACACGACTTACCCTTTGCGTATGCGTAACCAAGTTCTCCGCATGTCCCGGAATCATGATCCGCGCCAGTGAGCAGCGCGACGATAAAATCACAGGCTTCGAGCGCTTGCATATCCCCGCGAAACAGTCGTTCACGTTCGCGGATATCGGACAAATCTCCAAGAATGCCCGCATCGCGGTGTGGTAGGAATGTTTCAAAGCCTTCCGCCTCAAGTGCGGCGGTGATCTGCTCCAGATACGTGCGCTCATGGGTGTTAAACAGCGGTCCGGCAACGTAAACCTTGTGTGACATTGAATAAAACTCCTATTCGAATTGACAGCACGCGCATGATGCTGTCGGGTTCAGGTGATGATGGACTCAAGATCAGTCGGGGTGTTCAAATTCACGAAAGAACGCAGATCAGGGTCGAAGGTGCGCAAAATATCTTCCCCAACGAACCGGGTTTTCACCCGTTGGAATATGTGCTGAATCGTCAAATCGCCGCCTTCGATCTGCTGCTTCATGATCGGGAGACACGATGGGCTGTACACGGCATGAAGCCCCTGCGCTGTCCCCTCTATAGAGGGAACAACGACATCGTATTCCGAGCTTTGATCGATCAAGAAGCGCAGCAGGGTTGGGTTGAGAAAAGGCATATCACACGCGACGCAAAGGGTGCGCGTATGCTTGGCGCTGGATTGCTGAAGTGCCGTATATACGCCGCCGAGCGATCCAGCGTTTGGAATGATGTCTGAAAAGATCGGTAAACCAAAAGCAGCATACTTCTCACGCTCGTTCGCAATGAGCATGATAGGCACTTGAAGCTCGGATACCCGCTCAATCACATGCTGGAGCAGGGGTTTCCCATTGAGCAGGACAAAACTTTTGTCCGTTCCCATCCGGCGCGATTTGCCACCCGCCAGCACCGCAACCTGAGCAAAGTCCGCCACACTAGTTCCTTCATCAATCGTCCAACAGTCGCAGAAAGTCTATAGCTCACTGCTATCCGGTGCAAACCTGCGTATGCGGTATACTCTGCTTATCACGCATCAAGTATTTTGTGGCAAGGTGACAATGCGTTTTTTACGATTTCTCCTCCTTTGTATGCTGCTCATTCCTATGATGGTATTCGCGCAAGAAGACAGCCCATATGTCGGTCGTGCTGACCTTCCCGCGCCGGAATTTCCACCGGGGCTTGATTGGATCAACGTATCTTCGCCGCTCACGATGCAGAGCTTACGCGGTAAAGTGGTGCTGTTGGATTTTTGGACGTATGGCTGCATCAACTGTATTCACATGATCCCGACGATCCGGCGGCTCGAAGAACAGTACGGCGACGCGCTGGCGGTCATCGGCGTGCATTCCGCCAAGTTTGAAAATGAAGGCGAAACAGAAAATTTGCGCCAAATCGTGCAGCGTTACGAACTGCATCATCCGGTGATTAACGACAGCGATTTTCAGGTATGGGATATGTATGGGGCGCGTGCGTGGCCCTCGTTTGTGGTGATCGACCCGCGCGGCAACTTATTCGCACGACAGGCGGGCGAAATCCCATTTGAAGCCTTCGACGAAGTCATCGGCGGCATGATCGCATATTTCGACTCGATTGGCGAAATCAACCGTGAACCGCTCGATCAATTGGCGTTAGAAGGCGCGGACGTGGTCGGTGGCTTACTCGCGTTCCCCGGCAAAGTGCTGGCAGATCAAGCATCCAACCGTTTGTTCATCGCGGATACCAATCATCACCGGATCGTCGTTGCGGCGCTGGATACGTATCAGGTGCTGGATGTGATCGGCATGGGGACGCGCGGCTTCAGCGATGGCGCTTTTGACGCGGCGCAGTTCAACAAGCCGCAAGGCATGGCACTGCGCGGCGATATTTTGTACGTGGCAGACACCGAAAATCACGCCATACGCCGCATTGATCTCGCCGCGCGCACGGTCACAACGACAGCCGGAACAGGGGAGCAGAGCACGTTGCGCTATCCGCTTGGCGAAGCCCAACCCGCGCTGACGACCGCGATCAGCAGCCCTTGGGATGTGACGTTTGGCGACGGCGATACGCTCTTTGTGGCGATGGCTGGTATCCATCAAATTTGGACGCTCGACTTAGCGAACGGCACGATCACCCCGGCGATTGGCAGCGGGCGTGAGGCACTGGTTAACAGCACTCTGCTCGACTCTGATCTCGCGCAGCCGAGCGGCTTATTCTTCCGTGATGGCGTGCTGTACTTCGCGGACAGCGAATCAAGCACGGTACGCGCGGCGAATATCGCAGCGAATCAACTGGTCACGCTGGCGGGAACATCCGCGAATAACCTGTTTGATTATGGCGACATCAACGGCGAAGTGGGAATCTCGCGCTTGCAGCACCCGCTGGCAGTGACGGGGGGCGCATCCGGCGATTTGTACGTCGCAGATACGTACAACAGCACAATCAAGCGGCTTGACCCTGTAACCGCCACGATCACCACCTTGAGCGGGTTGGGCAGCCCCGGCGGTTACACGGATGGCGCGCTTGATACGGCGGCGTTCGATGAGCCGGGCGGGTTAGCGCTGGCAGGGGATCGCTTGTTTGTCGCGGATACCAACAATCATGTAATCCGCGTGATCGACTTGGCGGCGGGGACAGTTTCGACGCTGACATTCCCGAACCCTGAAGCACTGCAAATCGCGGATCAACTCGTCGTTGTCGGCGGGAATCAACCGGGTGATCGGGCGCTGACGCTCGACGCGCAAACATTAGCGGCAGGCACGGGGGAAATCGTGCTGCGGATCGTGCTGCCCGAAGGCTACAAGCGCAATGAGGAAGCTATCTCTCAGATTGAGTGGAGCACCAGCGGGACAGCCATCGAAATCGCTGAAGCAGACAGCGTCCAAACGGTTGATGCGTTGGAGATTCACCTGCCGATCACCTTACGCGAGGGTGATAGCGTGCTGTACGGCGAGATGCGCTTCTACTACTGCGAATCCGTCAACGAGTCGCTGTGCTTAATCGAGCGCGTGGAGATCGAAGCCCCCGTCACGGTGAGCGCGGCGGGGACGATCAGCGAAATCGTGATCGAGCGCGTAATCGTCCCGCCGGATGTCACGTTGGGCGGCTTGTAGCCCCGGCTTACGGGTGATGCGACAGCACGAAATCAAACTGCTGCTGCGTCACCCGTGCCGGAGTCAGGCGCATGAACGAATTGCGCAGGGCGACCAACATCGGATTACTGATCTGACCTACCCGCCCGATCATACGCGAACGCTCAACCACTTTGCGCGTATGATCGAGCCTTCTTTCTTGATAAGCCTTGAGCGCTTCGCTAACGCGCGCCTGTTGGCGCAGCGCATTCCGCAAGGCGACTGCATCCTCAATCGCTTGGCATGCGCCTTGTCCCATATTCGGCGTAGTCGCGTGCGCGGCATCTCCGAGCAGTGTCACGCGCTGATCGATCCAGTAATCGAGCGATGGCAGATCGGCGATGTCGTTATACAGAATGCGTTCATCCGCCGTCTCGTCAATCAATGCGGAAACTGGCGCATGCCATTTGCCGAATAAGGTGCGCAGTTCGGCTTTGTGATCGCTTGGCGGGGTGCTGGCGGGACGGTTCGCGGTCGCAAACCAGTAAATCCGGTCACGTGTGAGCGGGACGATCCCGAAGCGCGCACCGCGCCCCCATGTTTCACCCCACATTGACGCGACTTTGGTATGAGGGAACGTGACAATTCCGCGCCATGCCGCGTAACCGCGATATTTTGGGATTGCGTTGGGCTGCATTTGCATTCGCACCCGTGAGCGAAGTCCGTCCGCGCCGATCAGCACATCGCCGGAAGCGCGCGTTCCATCGGCAAACGTGACGGTTACGCCAGAGGCGTCTTGTTCGTATGACGCCAACTGCTTGCCAAACTGCGCGGCAGCGCCAAGTTTCGCCAACAACGTCAGCATCAGGTCTTCGCGGTGTACCGCGATTGTTGGCTCACCCAACGATTTCACATCATTGTTGGAAAGCACAAGCCCATCCCATCGGCGGATCGTTCCCGACACTCCGGCGTACCCGATTTCGACTGCTTCATCCAGCCCAAGCTGGCGGAGCGCACGGACAGCATTCGCCCACAAGACCAACCCTGCGCCGTCTGCGCGCGGTTTTTCTGCTTGTTCGTATAAAACGGTTTCGATACCGATGCTTTGCAGCGCATGAGCGGCGCAAAGTCCGCCTACCCCCGCGCCAATGATCACTGCTTTCATGCTTGCTCCTGTTTAACGTTCGTCCAAGCGTGTTTGCAGGATACAATAACGATGACACTAACGAGAAATCGTACGATTTTGGACACTTGTCAATGTATACACGCGCACGACTTCGCACAGAAGATCGTTTGATGAATGCCGCCATGACCTGCTTGATCCGTGACGGTTTCCGCCGCTTGACCGTGACCGGAATCACAGCAGAAGCCGATGTAGGGCGCGGCACGTTTTACGCCTACTTCGCCAACATTGAAGATCTCTTGCTGGCGATCAGCAGGCGCTATTTTGTTGAACTACAACAAGAAATTCACGCCATGATGACAGCTTACGAGTCGCCTCAAAAAGAATTGATGGCGTGGAAAACTGTGTTTGCACGCGCGGAATCGCTCAAGCCGCTGAACGCAATCATGAATGATCCAAATGCAGGGCGGCTCACGCTGCGTTTTCAAGCGATCATGATTGAAGGGTTTCGGGAATCGCTGGCGACAAATGCGTTCTTGTATCCGCGCTGGATGAATCTCCCGTCGGATGTGATGGCAGCGTTCAGCGCTGGAGCGGTGCTTACGGTGATGCGGCAGTGGTTAGCGGACAGCCTCGCCTACAGCGCTGATCAAATGGGCGAGATGGTGTTTCAAATGCTGTATCATGGCACAGTTGATTCCCTCTCCAAGCATCGGCTGGAGAGGGAATCAAGATGATTAATGCCCGACTGCGACGGCGGTTTCCGGCAGCGCGAGGAACGCCACCGCGAGGATCAAATAGACGCCAAGCAGCATCGCGCCTTCCAGCCAATTCGACTCGCCGTCGAGTGCGATAAATGCCGCGATCAGCGAGGACACCATCAACGCGATCAACTCAAATGTGTTGAACACCAGCAGCAGACGTTCACCCATCAGCAGTGAAATGAACACCAGCACGGGCGCGACGAACAGCGCGATTTGCAAGCTGCTCCCCAACGAAACCGCAAGGCTGAGTTCCATCTTATTTTTCATGGCAACCTGAACCGCGACCAGATGTTCCGCAACGTTGCCCACCAGCGGAATGATGATCAAACCGAGGAAGAATTCGGTTAAGCCCAGTTGATGCACGACAGGTTCAACCGCGCCGATCAGCACTTCTGAGACAATCGCTGTGCCAACCGTCGCCAGTGCCAGCACGATCAGCGAAAACTGAAGCGACCAGCGCGCCGTATGGACTTCTTCGGCGGCAGTTTCGCGGGTGATCACGCCCGACGGGTGCGCTTCGGTCGAGCCTTCGGCAGCTTTGAACGCGAGTTTCTCGCCGTTTGCGGGTTCGTGCGCAGGTTCTTTGGCGATGAACGAGTACAGCACGCTTAAGCCGTAGATCACAATCAAGATCACGGCGACGGCTTCGCTGACGACAAGCTCACGGGTGGGGGACTCAACCAGCGCCGCGTCGAACAGTGACGGAATTGCCAGCGCCGCGACCGCAAGGATCAACAGTGTGGCGTTGACGCCTGCTGTGCGGCGGTTGAAGAACTGTGTGCCGTGTTTCCAGCCGCCCAAGAGCAGACTTAACCCAAGCACCAACAGCAAGTTGCCGACAATTGACCCCGTGATTGACGCTTTGACTAGATCGAGCAGACCGGCGCGGATAGCGATGATCGTGATGATCAATTCGGCTGCGTTTCCCAGCGTCGCATTCAACAAGCCGCCGAGCTTCGGACCGGTGTAGATCGCCAGTTCTTCCGTCCCTTCGCCGATCAGCTTGGCAAGCGGGATCAACCCGGCAGCCGAGACGATGAACACGATCACCGGATCAATGCCGCCGATGATGCGCAGCACGACGGCTGCGGCGGCGAAAACCAGCATGAAATAGATCGGACGCAGTTTCATACAATACCCGCCTGTAGAAGAATCGGTAACGCTGTAATTATCATCATCACGCGGTGCGAGGGCAACACGCATGTTCAGAATCAAAAAGGCGCGCATGACTGCGCGCCCTTGTTACTTCTGCATGGGGTAGTTTATTTCTTCGGCTTCGACGGGGTCGTGCCTGTTGATGGGGTCGTGCCGCCGCCCTTGTTACCGCTGGATTTGCCCTTGTCGCTTTCCTTGCTGCTGTCTTGATTGTTGCTGAGTTTCTTCTTGTCAGGCATGATATCTCCTTATCTTGGGTCGCTCAGTATCAGCGTAATCCGGTTTAGGAAAAAGCGCAATCAGTGTGTTAGCACGCGCGCCGTCTCATAATCCCAGAAGATAAACACTCGTGAACCGACTTCATAATAGGTGTCGTTGCGCAAGCCGAAGTTTTGTTCGCGCATGACCAATTTTTGACCGTTCCCGAAGCCAATCGTATAGCGTGTATCCGTGCCGATGTAATTGGCATATTCGACACGCCCTTCGACCATGACGATGTCAGGATCGCGCAGCAGTTTTTCACGATAAGCGGTGGCTTCGTCACTCGTGCCGTCGTCGTGCTTGACCGATCCTTCGGCGGCGAAGATATTGATCTTCTCCGGTCGAATGGCGACGGTTACCTGCTGCCCGTTCGTGAGCGCTTCTTCGCTGCGGTAGCTGGCGCGGATCGGCGTTGATTCGTCAAGGCGAACGGTCGCACAAATGCCTTCGTGCGATTCAACCGTACCCATCAGGAAGTTGGTTTCCCCGATGAAGTCCGCCACAAAACGGCTGTTCGGCGTTTCGTAGATTTCTTCCGGCGACCCGACTTGCAGCACCTTGCCTAAGTTCATGACGGCAATACGGTCGCTCATCGTCAGCGCTTCTTCTTGATCGTGCGTGACGTAGATGAACGTGATTCCCAGATCATTTTGCATGGTGATCAGTTCATACTGCATTTCTTTGCGCAGTTTGAGGTCAAGCGCTCCAAGCGGCTCATCGAGCAGCAGTACGGCGGGGCGTTTAACCAGCGCGCGCGCCAAGGCGATACGCTGCTGCTGACCACCGGAAAATTGGCGCGGTTTACGATGAAATTGTGACGGCGTCATCCGCACCATTTCGAGCGCTTCTTCGGCGCGGCGGCGGATTTCAGGTCTGGGGATGTTGTTTTCCATCTCCAACCCAAACATGACATTTTGCAGCGCCGTCATGTGCGGGAACAATGCATAATCTTGAAAAACGGTGTTGACCGGTCGGTGAAACGGCGGCACATCTTGAACTGCTTTACCGCGCAGCAGGATTTCCCCGCTGCTTGCCGCTTCAAATCCGGCGATCATCCGCAAGGTTGTCGTCTTGCCACAGCCGGAAGGACCCAACAGGGAGAAAAACTCGCCGCGCTCGATGGTGAGCGAGACGTGATCGACGGCGCGCGTTTGAAACTCGCCGCTTCGCCCGGTGAATTCCTTCACCACATTGCGAAGTTCGATATCAATTTGCGGCTGCTGCGACATTGACGACCTCCATTGCACTCAGCATGTAAACCAAGCCACGCCGACGTAAAAATTCGGCTGCAAAACGGGGGACAGGAAATTTCCTGTCCCCACAAAATTCACTTTAGCGCGACAGCGCCACCTTGACGATATCCCAAGCATCGCTGTACAGCACTTCCGCTTCTGGCACACTGAGCAGGAAATACAGGTTATCGAGCACTTCCTGCGGCGGATAAATGCCGGGATTCGAGAGCAGTTCGGGATCGATCAGGTCGCCCACCAAATCCAAGTCGAGCGGCGTCCCGTAAGCGGTGTAATTGCTGATGTCCGCACCGGCGATCGGGCTGAGAATGTAGTCGATGTACGCATAAGCGAGTGCCGGATTTGGTGCGCCGACCGGAACCGCCATGTTATCCGTCCACACCTGTGCGCCTTCTTCCGGGATCACATAACGGAAGTCATCGCACTCGCAGTCAGCGATCAGTTGGAAGATATCGCCGCTGTACTCGACGGTTATATCAACTTCACCGACTTCGAGCCGTGCCTGACCATCGTCCGCCGCAATTGCCGCCACATTGCCGCCGTGTTCGATCAAGAAATCGCGGGCAGCTTCAATTTCGGCAGCATCTTGGGTATTCGGGGAATAGCCGAGCAGGTTCAGCACGGGAGCCATCATGATGCGCGGTTCTTCCAGCCAAGCAACCGGACCTTGATAATCCCACACCTGCTGCCATGACGTGATCTCTTCGCCCGTGCGCGTGATGTTGTACCCAACTCCGAGCGTGCCCCATTGATACGGGACACTGTGCACATTGCCGGGGTCATACGGCGGGTCAACGAAGGTTTCAGAGACATTGGCGAAGTTTGGGATCAAGCTCATGTCGAGTTCTTGCAGCAAGCCCAAGTCGCTCATCACCGCCACCATGAAGTCGGCAGGATGAATCACATCGTAACCGGGATTGCCTTGGCTCAGACGGGCGAGCAGCGCTTCATTGCTTTCGTACACGTCATAAATGACTGTGACGCCGCATGCCGCTTCGAAATTGCTGATGGTGTCCTCCGCCACGTAGGTGCTGAAGTTATAGACGTTGAGCGTCTGTCCTTCAAACCCTTGCGGGCATGTCCAAGGTTCAACCCCTGCGCCATCTTGAGCGAACACAGGAATTGAAACAGCAAAGACGAACAGTAGAACTAAGACGGAGAACAAATTCCTACGCATATCCTCTCCAAATTGAGTGCGCACTACACAAAACGCCAGCGCTGTTAACCCAGCGACACCTTGAGGATGTCCCACGCATCGTTATAGAACACTTCCGCATCCGGGACGGCGCGCAAGAAGTACAAACGCTCGCGGGTTTCTTCCGTCGGGTAAATGCCGGGATTTGCCAACAAATCAGGGGTGATCAGATCATTCACCAGATCAGGGTTCAGCGGCGTGCCGTAGGCGGTGTAATTGCTGATGTCCGCGCCTACTTGCGGGTGCAGGATGTAATCAATGTACACATGCGCAAGCGCCGGATTCGGAGCGCCGACCGGGATCGCCATGTTATCCGCCCACAGATTCGTGCCTTGTTCGGGGATCACATAACGGAAGTCTTCGCATTCGCAGTCAGCGATCAACTGGAAGATGTCGCCGCTGTATTCGACGGTGATATCCACTTCGAGCGCTTCCAAGCGCACCTGACCATCGTCGGCGGCGAGTGCGACCACATTGGCGCTGTTTTCGATCAAATAATCACGCGCCGCTTCGATTTCGGCGGGGTCTTGCGTGTTCGGATCATAGCCGAGCAAATTCAGCGCGATGGCGAGCATCGCACGTGGATCGTCCAGCCATGCGACCGGTCCATCATACGCGAATACCTGCTCCCACGACGTAATTTCTTCGCCTGTGTTCGTGATGTTGTACCCGATTCCGATGGTTCCCCACTGGTACGCGATGCTGTGCGCGTTACCGGGATCGTAAGCCGGATCGACGAAGGTTTCGCTGAGATTGGCATAGTTCGGGATCATGCTGAGGTCAAGTTCCTCCAACAATCCCAAATCAACCATCTGCGTGACCATGTAATCCGTCGGGTGGATGACATCATAGCCGGGGTTGCCCTGACTCAGACGGGCGAGCAGCGATTCGTTGCTGTCGTATACGTCGTAGATCACATCGACACCGCATGCTTCTTCAAAGTTGGAAATGGTGTCTTCGGCTACATAGGTTGACCAGTTATATACACTGAGCGTCTGCCCTGCGAAACCCTCGGGACACACCCAAGGCTCAATGGTGGCATCCTGCGCGAAAACCGGCAGTCCCATGACCATTACGAGCAGTACGGAAAGACCAAACAGAACGACCTTACGCATCTAGTCCCCCTAGAGTAGTTATAGATTTCCGGCGAGAGTGGAAGTTTAAGGGCTTATGCTGCCCCGCGACCCCTTTATACCCCAAAATCCTCACGGGTCAACCGCCATTTTTCACGAGAGCAAGTCGTGAAAAAAGCACACGGAAAACGTGACAAAAATCCTCATCCGTTCTCCGTGCATTTTCACCTGATGACTACAGTTTTACGGCATCGCGCCCCAACAGCAGCATCGCAGTACCGATCAACAGCGTCGAAAGCAGCAAAATCAGCGTACTAATCGCGTTGATCTCCGGCGTCACGCTCAGTTTGAGCAGCCCATACACGAACACGGGGAGAGTCGTCGTCCCGACGCCGCTCACGAAGAAGGTGATCACGAAGTCATCCAACGAGAGCGTGAATGCCAGCAGCGACCCGGCGATCACCCCCGGCACAATGAGTGGGAAGGTCACACGCCAGAATGTCCGCCATTCGTTCGCGCCTAAGTCGCGCGCGGCTTCTTCCAACTTCGGATTCATATCCGATAGACGAGCGCGCACAACAATCGCTACATACGAGACGTTGAACGCCACATGCCCGATGATGATCGACCCGAAGCCAAGCTGCGCCGTCGTCCCAAACGTCTGATTCACGAAGTCAAGCACGACATTGAAGAAAATCAGGAGTGAAATTCCCTGCGTGATCTCTGGAATCACGACGGGCAGGAAAAGCAGCCCGTCAAGAAGGCGCTTGCCGGGAAAATTCCCACGCGCCAAGCTGAGGGCGACCATTGTGCCAATCGTGGTTGCAAGGATCGTGGCGACGATGCCGACGACGATGCTGTTCCCAAACGATTGGAGCATCAAATTGGTAGAGAAACGCGCTTCGGTGCCCACCACATTGTTGAACACATTTGCATACCATTGGAGCGTGAAACCGCGCCATGTGGCGACCGTGCGTGAATCATTGAAGGAGAAGAGTACGAGCAGAAGGATGGGTGCCCACAAGAAGAAGTAGGCGAAAATCGGATTGAACGCCAGTCCGATCTTACCGATCCGGCGGATCAACATATCGCGCGCGATTTTGCCCTGATTGAACTCAATCGCGCCGGGAGCAGGGCGCGGCGTTAATGCGGCAGTCTGTTCCATCGTCACATCACTCCACAGGACGGCGGCGGTTGGTGAGTGCCGCGCGCGCGCTCATCATGACATAGCCGATCAAGGCGAGCATTACCAGCAGCATCATCACCATCGACGCCGCCGAACCACGAGGCCAGTTGCCTGTTCCCCGGAATTGTGTCGTAATCAAGTTGCCGATCATCAAACCCTGTGTGCCGCCGAGAATATCGGGCGTGATGTACGCACCAATCGTCGGGATCAAGACCAAAATCGACCCGGCGATCACCCCCGGCAGCGTGAGCGGGAGCACCACACGCAAGAATGCGCGCAGATCATTCGCGCCGAGATCGTTTGCTGCTTCGACCAACCGGAATTCAAACCGTTCGACCGAGGCGTAAATCGGCAGCACCATGAACGGCAGATAACTGTAGGTCAAGCCGAGCAGAACGGCGAGTTGGGTGTTCACGAGCTGAAGCGGTTCTTGGATCAATCCGAGGTTCATCAACGTCGTGTTGAGCGGTCCATCCGCGCCGAGCATGACTTTGATCGCGTAGGTACGAACGAGAAAGTTCGTCCAGAACGGCAAAATCACGAGAAACAACGTCAAATTTTGCATGATGCGGCTTTTGCGCGTGGCAATGAAGAACGCCAACGGATAGCCGATGATCAAGCAGATGACCGTCGTCAGGGCGGCGATACCGATGCTTTCCCAGAATACGTCCACATAGGGGAAACTGAGAATGTCGATGTAATTCTCGATGGTAACGGGCGTCGTGAACTGAACGCCCCGCGTGCCGCGTGTGAGGAAACTGATCACCAGCACGATCAGCAGCGGCAAAATGAAAAAAAGCCCAAGCCACAGCATTGCCGGGAGGGCGAGCGCCAAGCCGCGCCGCTTTTCCCCTTTGTATATGCCGGGTCGGCCAGCCGAACGCATTTCGAGTGTCATGCCGCCCCCCAATGGTGATGCCCTGATTCAGAACGCGCGCTATTATAGTCGCAATTTGCGGTGGGGGTATAGCGAATGTTTAGGGCATCCATTCACCGCGCAGCACATAGTCTGTGACCTGTGCAAATGGGAGTGTTTCGCCCTGTTTCATCGCTTGAGCCAGCGCATCTCCGCCAAGTGCCATTTCGAGCGAAAGCATCACATCGGCGGCGGCGGTGTGCCCTTCACCATTCAATGCCGGATTCTTCATCACCATCCCCATGACCGCAGCGGCGCTGTCCGCCCGATTTATACTGATCATCAGGTGAGCAATGTTGATCAACAGGGAAAGCGCTGTCGGTACGGCTTTGATCTGCACGAACATCGTCAGCGCTTCACGGTATTTGCTCCACGCTTCTTCGGTGCGATCTTGTGCACGGGCAACATCCCCCAAACCGCCGACCGCATTAGCGATCAACCAGCGCTCTTTGAGTTCTTCCGCCAAGCGTAAGCTTTCTTGATAGCGATCTTCCGCTTCCGGGTATACGCCAAGCTGAAGTGCCAGCGCGCCAATATTTGCCAGTGCCCACGCGATAATCCGCTTATGACCGATAGCACGAGCGATGCGCAAACTTTCGTTCAACTGCTTTTGCGCTTCGGCATAATCGCGGGTTTGCAGCGCGATACTCCCCAGATTACTGAGCAAATTCGCCACCATGCGCTGATTTCCGCCGTTGTGCGCCAATTCCAGACTTTCGCTGAAATACAAGCGTGCTTCGTCGTAGCGCCCAAGTGTTGCGCTCACAATGCCGAGGTTGTTCAGCGTTTGGTGCATATTCCGTTCGGTTGTGCCGATTGCGCGCGTGATTCGCAAGCTCTCTTGGAAATGCCGGAGCGCCGCCGAGAAATCCCCGATCATTTGCGCGACCAAGCCCAGATTATTGTGCGCCTCGCTGATCCCGTA
>JAPKMU010000092.1 GCA_026645745.1 Anaerolineae bacterium
AGACCCGGAAGTGGGCGTTATCTTGCTGACCGGAAATGGTCCCGCCGAAGATGGAAAATATGCGTTCTGCTCCGGCGGCGATCAAAAGGTGCGCGGCGATGCGGGCTATGTTGGCAAAGACGGCGTTCACCGCTTAAACGTGCTCCAGCTTCAGCGCATTATCCGCACGATTCCGAAACCTGTGATCGCGCTGGTCGCGGGGTATTCGATTGGCGGCGGTCATGTACTCCATGTGATCTGCGATTTGAGCATTGCGGCGGAAAATGCAGTCTTCGGGCAGACAGGTCCGCGCGTGGGCAGTTTCGACGGCGGTTATGGTTCGAGCTATTTAGCGCGCATCGTCGGACAGAAGAAAGCACGCGAAATCTGGTATTTGTGCCGTCAGTACAACGCGCAAGACGCGCTTGATATGGGCTTGGTCAATACGGTTGTACCGCTTGAACAGCTTGAAGAAGAAGGGGTTGCGTGGGCGAATCAGATTTTGCAGCACAGCCCACTGGCGATCCGGCTGCTTAAGGCATCGATGAATGCAGATGTCGATGGTCAAACGGGCTTGCAGCAGTTGGCGGGGGATGCGACTCTGCTGTTCTACATGACCGAAGAAGGACAGGAAGGGCGCAACGCCTACGTCGAGAAACGCAAGCCGGAGTTCAATAAGTATCCTTGGCGTCCGTGACGCAAGGACAAGCGGAATATGCGCGACATACGGCGGCACGTTGATGAACTTGGCATTCAGCAGGGAGATCGGGTTGGGGTCATTCTCCCGAATGGGCAAAGTTATATTGACGTGCTGCACGCGCTCGGCATGATCGGTGCTGTACCGGTACTGCTCAACGCGCGCTTAACGCCCGAAGAAATCCAGCGCCAAACAACGCTGATTGGCTGCAAGACGGTGATTGATCAGGGTGAGGCTGGCACGGGTGTACTTGATCTAGATTCATGGGGCGCGTTTTTGACTACAGAGCCGCATGATGACCAGATCGCCGCGATTCTGTTCACCAGCGGCACGAGCGGAACCCCGAAGGCGGCACAGATTACCTATGGGAATTTGCGTGCGCTCGCGGATGCATCGGCTGATCGACTGGGCGTTAACGCGGTGGATCGATGGCTGCTCCCGCTCCCGCTGTATCATGTTGGCGGCTTGTCGATCGTTTTCCGCTCCGCTGTTCAGGGAACAAAGGCAGTGCTCCCCGATGACAATACAACCCAAGCGATAATGCGTGCGTTGGTTGACGAGCGGATTACGCATGTCTCGCTTGTGCCGACTCAAGTTTTTCGTCTGCTCGAAGCCGGATTCACGCCGCCCCCCTCTTTGAAGCTGATTCTTGTCGGCGGCGCGGCTGCAAGCCCTGATCTGCTCAGTGCTGCTCATGCCCGCAACTACCCAATTGCGACGACGTATGGTTTAACCGAAGCAACAAGCCAAGTGGCTACCATGCTGCCGGAGGATGTGCGCGCCAAACCCGGCAGTGTGGGTAAGCCGCTCAAGGGTATGATCGTGCGGATTGTTGACGAACAGGGGCTGGATCAGCCGCCGGGGGTATACGGCGATATCGTGATCAGCGGCGCGGCAGTGATGAAGGGCTACGTCAGCTATCCTGAGACAGGGGGAGTATTCAACACGGGCGATATTGGTTACTTCGACGCGGACGGTGATTTGTGGTTAGTGCAGCGGCGTACAGACTTGATCGTGAGCGGCGGGGAAAACGTTTATCCCACCGAGGTTGAAGCGGTGCTGCGGCTGCATCCGTCGGTTGCCGAAGCCTGTGTGGTTGGCATATCCGATGCGGAGTGGGGCGAACGAGTGGCAGCGGCAGTCATTCTGAAAAATGGCACACCCGGTCACACCGAGGCTATGATCGCGTTCTGCCGTGAGCGCTTGGCGGGCTACAAAATACCGCGTTACATTCGGTTTGTGGATTCGCTGCCGATGACCGCATCGGGGAAAATCATGCGCGGGGCGGTTAGGCAGTTGTTTGCGCCTGACCGCCCACAAGCCTGAATTATCTGGCGAGGACGATTTCGCGTCCTTCGCGTGCCGATTGATAACAAGCATCAATGATCAGCGTGCGCTTGTACGCATCTGCGCCGTGATGCCCCTCATAACTGCCACCGATCACAGTGTTAATGAAATGCCGCACAACGGCGAGATGACCTTCGCCGCGCGTTACGCGTGGTTTGAGTTCGCTCGGTGTTCCGGCGGCGTCCGTGTAGATCGTCAGGGTATTTTCCCAGTTATAGGTGCGCACGTCGATGTGAGCGCCGCCTTCTGTTCCGAATAACTCCACGCCGTAGTCGTCCCAGTGGCGTCCGTAGCTCGCCCAACTCGCTTCGAGTAGGAGAGATGCACCGTTTTCCAGCCGGATGAAGGCGGTGGCGAGGTCTTCAACGTCAAAGGTGAGTTTTTCGTAGGAGTCACCGCGACTGCCTTTGCCGCGCCCACCGAGTTCGTTGTAAGCGGCGGCGGTTACGGACACTACCGCAGGCTCGCCAAGCAAGTACAACGCCATATCCAACACATGCACGCCGAGGTCAATCAGAGGACCGCCGCCCGCCATCTCGCGCTGTGTGAACCAGCCACCCATGCCGGGGATACCACTGCGTCGCATCCAATAGGCTTTGGCGTGATATAAGTTCCCAAGACCGCTTTCATCGATATAACGCTTGAGCACCTGCACATCCCCGCGCTGACGGTGATTAAACGCGACGTGGAGCACGCGGTTATTTTCGGTCGCCGCTTTGACCATTGCGGCAGCAGATTCCTGCGTGTGGGCAAGCGGTTTTTCGCATAAAACGTGTTTACCGGTGGAGAGCGCCGCGATTGCAGCAGGGGCATGAAGGTAATTTGGCGTTGCAATACTGATCACGTCTATATCATCACGCGCGATCATGTCTTCATAATTGGCAAAGCTGAAAGGGATGTTGTACGCCGACGCAATTTCGTCGCGCCGCCCTGCGTTTGGTTCGGCGATTGCAACGACTTCAACACCCGGCAGCGCTTTGAACGATTTGACGTGGGTCTCACCTGCCCATCCAAGCCCGATCACGCCAGCGCGGAGCGGGGTTGACGATTGTGTACTCATGCGTGAACCTGCTTTCTGTTTTCGAAAGTTAATGTGATTGTAGCGCACGGCGTACGGCGGTGGACTGGCATGGATTGTCTCTACTTATTTGAGCATTTTCGACCGATAATGTAGTTCTATCAATGTCTCTCGAGTCATGGATGAATCCTCCCGCTATGGAAGCGCTCCTATACGATACGCATATGCACACGCCGCTGTGCAAACATGCCTCAGGTGAACCTGAAGCCTATGCTGAACAAGCCGCGCGTAAGGGATTGAAGGGCGTTATCTTTACGTGTCACAGCCCAATGAATATTCCATATTCGGCACACCTTCGCATGGACATCACACAATTTGACCAATATATGAGTATGGTCGAACGCGCGCGTCTTGCTTACGAAGGACATGTGGATGTGCGCTTGGGTCTGGAAAGCGATTATTTCCCCGGCGCGGAAGCGTGGTTGACAGAGCTTCATGCACGCGCACCATTTGATTATCTGCTAGGTTCGGTGCATCCGCAGATGGTTGAATATCAACGTTGGTACTTCAATGAAGATGCGCAGGCGTTTTACCGCACCTATTATGAGCATCTCGCAATGGCTGCCGAAACAGGGTTGTTTGACTGTATTTCACACCCGGATGTGATTAAGTTTGTGCACCCCAACCAGTTCAAACCGGAACCGATTATGGATACCATCGCACAAACACTCGACCGGATCAAAGCGGCGGGAACGGCGATGGAACTCAACACAAGCGGATTGAACAAATCGCCTTATGAGATGTATCCATCGAACACTATCTTGACGGAAATCGTCAAGCGTGATATCCCAATCGTGGTTGGCTCAGATGCGCACGAACCGAAGCGCGTCGGCGCGGATTTCGATAAGGCTTTTGATGCGCTGGAAAGCCTCGGCGTGCAGCATATCCACTTTTTCCTGAACCGCACCCGACAAGCAGTGTCGATTTCTGATGCGCGCGCCAGCCTGCGCCAAACAGGTGGACTGCGCCAGCTTGCGCTGGATTTCGCACAGAAGTTTGTTTAGGCAGTGCGCGTTGCAGGTCGCAAGTCTGAGTGTAAGCTGAGTTCTCCGACATTGTTCTTCCCTCGAGATGGGAGATTTGTTCGGGGAATTTTTAGTCCTATCTTTGTTATCCTTAATCTGTCAGGACTACCCTTACGCAGGTATGAGCGATGAAAAGGGCATGAGGATGAGCAAACGTTCAGTCTTGTGGGGAGCGGCAGTCGTCATGATTGCTGTGGTGCTGGGCAGCATTTCCGTCGTGTGGGGGCAAGACGGGGAAACGCTCCGCGTATGGACGAAGTTCAATGCAGACAGCCCTCAAGTGACGTCAGATCGATGGTTGGTGCAGACCATCAACGATTACCGCGAGGCGACAGGCGTCACAGTTGAAAACACCTATGTGGTTTACAACGAAATCAACACGCGCTTGAATGTCGCTGTGCAGTCCGGCGGTGATATTCCTGATGTTTCGTATGTGGACAGCCAAAGCATTGGCTTTTACTACAATCAAGGTACGCTGACCGATTTGACCGAGTTTGTGACGTCTGCAAGCTGGTACAGCGATCTTGACCCGGCGGCGCTGCAAGCATGTACCGCGCCGAGCGGCGAAATTCTATGCGTTCCAACGACGACAACGAACTTCTTCACGTATTACTGGGCAGATGTTTACCCGAATGGATATCCGGCGACGACGGATGAGTTCCTCGCACTTGCACCAGAAGTGCGCGCGGCGGGCTATTATCCGGTCACGTTTAAGGGCGCGGAAGGCGCATCGGTCGAGCGTTTCTATTATCCCCTGATGGCGAGCTATGGCGCTCAAGTTGTTGGAGAGAACGGCGAAGCGACATGGGCGAATCCTGAATCGGTGGCAGCGCTGGAGTTTGTCCGCGCGCTTTATACCAACGATTTCGCACCGCAAGTGACGCTTGCACCGGGCTTCGACTTTGAAGAACCGTTCAAGCAGGGGCAAGCAGGGGCGTTCGTTGCCGGGACGTTCTCGTATGTGTACTTAACTCCGCTGGTTGCGCCGAGCGGTGAACGTTTTGAAGAAGCGCCGCCCGCCGAAGGTTTTGATTCAAACGCCATCGCGGTGGGAGATGCGTTCGATGCAGGTGAACTCCTGTTCGCGCCGCCGTTGAGCGCGCCGGGTGGTCAGCCGCGCTCGATGGTGTTGGCGACCGCTTGGGCAGTCCCGTATGGATCAGAAAATGTCGAAGGTGCACTCCAGTTTATCGACTTCCAGATGAGCACGCAGGCGAACATTGATTTCGCAGTCGCGTATGGTGCGCTGCCAACGCTGCAAAGTGCCGCCGCCGATCCACTGTTCGCATCGGCATATTGGCAGGCGGCGGCAGAATATCAAGCCGCAAGCGGTATTCCTGCGCCCGCATGGACAAATTACGACGAGGCGCTGCGTTTACTCAGCACCGCGATTGTAAACATCATCACCGATCCGAATGCGGACATCATGGCACAATTGCAAGCCGCTCAGGACGAGTACAACCTCGGTATCCAGTAATCAGCCTTCGACGGCGCGTTCAGCGCGCATATGGACATCGTAACGGAAGATGCGGGGCGTTCGGTAAGAACGCCCCGATGTGCATCTTGTCATGAATGCGCCGTCCACTGCGAGAAGGGGGACACACCCACATATGGCGACCGCAGCAGGTACATCCAGCATCACCGACGTATTCACTCAGCGTCAACCCTCCCCGCCGAGCTACCGCCGCTCGGCGTTGATTCCGCTCGCCTTTCTGCTGCCAACGATCATTGTTTTGTTGGTGATGCAGGTATACCCGGCAGTGTACGCGATATACATCAGCACGACACGCTTACGCCGGGGCATAGCAGAGCCAATAGGATTGGCGAATTACGAGCGGCTTTTTCAAACCCCGTCGTTTTTGGAAGGGTTGAAAAATACGGCGATTTACGGCGGCTCATTTCTTGTGCTAACCGTTGTCGTTGGCATGTTTTTGGCGCTTCTGCTCAACCGCCGGATCAAGTTCACGGGCTTCTATCTCGTATTGCTGTTTATCCCTTGGGTGCTGTCAGACGTGGTTGCGGGGACAATGTGGCGCTGGTTGTTCCAGCCCAACTATGGGATTTTGCAGGATTGGCTGACGGCAGCATTCCCTTATCTTCAAAATCCGCTGTTCACCGACCCAACCGGATCAATGGCGATTGTGATCCTCGCGTCGGTATGGCAGGCACTCGCTTACACGACGATTCTTTCGTTAGGGGCGCTGCAGACCGTCCCGCATGAAGTATTGGAATCAGCGGCACTGGACGGCGCAAATCGGTTTCAACGCTTCTTTCGTATCATTCTGCCTATCATACGCCCGACAATGCTTGTGATGATTCTTCTCGTGTCAATCCGTGCGATCAATTCGGTCGGGTTGATCTACGCGACAACAGGCGGTGGTCCCGGACGCGCGACGCAGACCGCCTCGATTTATCTGTTGATCACAGGCTGGCGGCAAGGGGAGTTCGGTTTGGGTGCGGCGGTGTCGATGGTGCTTTTAGGCGTGAACTTGGTGCTGACGTTCTTTTATATCAGCTTGGTGGGTCGCAAGCGGGAGGCAGCGTAACATGGTCATGTCGAAAACGGCACGCCGTTTTGATGTTCTATTCACCCATGCGGCGCTGGTGATCTTCGCGGCGGCGGCGCTGTTTCCGGTGCTCTACACCTTGATGACGTCGTTCAAGTCTCAAGGTGCCGTACTGACCGATCCGCCGACATTCTTTCCGCAAGAATGGTCGTTGGAAGGGTATCAAACTGTATTTGGCAGCGATCTGCTGCGGTATTTTTTACCCAATACGCTGATCAATTCGTTGGGTTCGTCGCTGATTGTGGTGGCGCTCGGCTCACTGGCAGCGTATACGTTTTCTCGCTACCGCTTTCGCTTTAGCCGCGTGTTGGAATTGACGATCCTCGCGCTGATGATGATCCCCGGTCTGACGTTTGTGATCCCGTATTACCGGATGGCAAGCGATCTGGATTTGCTTGGCACAAGCCAATTCATCATTGCCATTTATGTGGGATGGGGACTGCCGTTCGCTATCTGGATCATTCGCTCATTTATTGATTCGATTCCGATAGAACTCGAAGAAGCTGCGATGATCGACGGTGCGAATCCGCTCCAAGCGATGCGGCATGTGATCCTGCCGCTGGCGATGCCGGGGCTGATTGCGGCATTTTTGCTCGTTTTCGTCGATACATGGAATGAATTCCTGATGGCGGTGGTGCTGCTGACGGGGAATTCGCGCACGGCAACCGTTGGTCTATACGATTTCCAGTCGCAGTTTGAGATCGCTTATCACGTATGGACTGCGGCGTGTATCGTGATCATGACTCCCGCGCTGATCGTGTTTCTTGCACTGCGCAAACGTTTCTTTGAGGCGATGCTGCAAGGCGCGGTGAAGGGATGATGGACGAACCGCATAGAACACAGCGCGTCATCTTTACGTCTGCGTTCTATGCTGCTTTCCTCAACCTTATTTCATGCCTGTCGTCGCAATTCCAGTCGTGATGTACTTCTGCAAAAACGCGAACACGGCAGTGATCGGCAGTAGAGTCAACACCGTCATTGCGAGGATCAAGTTCCACTGCGTTTGTAGTTCCCCTTGGAACGAGTTCAATCCAACCTGAAGCGTAAACAGCTCACTGCGGCGAAGTACGATCAGGGGCCACAAAAAGTCATTCCAACGCCACATGATCGAGAAGATCGCCAACACAGCGAGAGCAGGACGCGCCAAGGGTAGAATGATCTGTAGGTAGATGCGCCATTCGCTTGCACCGTCAATGCGTGCCGAGTCGAGTAGTTCGTCAGGAATCGTCAGCATGTACTGACGCAGTAGGAAAACGCCTGTCGGAGTCGCTGCGCCGGGAACAATCACGCCGATCAGATTGTTCGACCAGCCAATCTCGGTGATGACAAGAAAGACTGGAATCAGGATTACTGAAAGCGGGATCATCAAGGTACTGATGGTGACGAGAAAGATCGCGTTGCGCCCTCGGAACTGATATTTGCTCAACGCGAATGCTGCCATGCTGTTGACGATCAGCGTGAGAATCGTCGCAAGTGCTGTCACGACGACTGAATTCCAAAGATACTGCCAGAAGTTGAACTGCTGCACGCCTGTGACGTAGTTATCGAAGCTGAACACGACGCTCTCGATGGGCTGGCGTTGGTTAATATTGACGCGAATGATCTCCTCTGGATTTGTGGGATCGATCATCTGGGCTTCGATGCCCACACGCCGCACCTGAGCAAGCTGCCGGACCGTCCCATCTTCCATCGTCACAGCGTAGAGATCAAGTGGAGTGTCGTAACCTTCGACGGTGACCGTTTCCTGCCGGTAGGGCAGGATCGTCGGCGGGAAGCGGACAAGCTGCTGCGTCGACTTAAAGGATGACAGCACCAGCCACAGCACGGGACCGAACATTACAATCGTACCGAATGTCAAATATAAGTAGGTGATCACGTCGGTGAGCGAGAGTCGTGTGCGCCCGCGTGTCCGAGTCAAATATTGAGCGATAGTGTTCAAGTGCCGTCTCCTTACGACTCGTTTTGACCTGCGCGGGTGAGGCGCAGTTGGGCAAAAGTCAACGTGAAAAGTATGAGTGCCATCAAGACGGATGCGGCAGCCGCGATCCCGTATTCACGCGTCTGGTTGGTGAATCCTGTATTGTAAATGTACTGCACCATATAGGTGGTTGCCGTTCCCGGTCCACCGTTGGTAAACGGCACGACTTGATCGAAAACTTGCACGGCGCGGATCAGCGCTAAAACCAGCACAACAGTCATCGTGGGCATGAGCAGGGGGAGGGTGATATTCCTAAAAGATGCCCATGCGCTTGCGCCATCCATCGAGGCTGCTTCGTAGAGTTCGGACGGGATTGCTTGCAATCCAGCAAGCAAGATCAAGGTGAAAAATCCCATCTGTGCCCAAACGCTGATCAGGATGACCCATACACGCGCCCATTCCGCATTGAGCAGAAACGGGACGCGCGTTCCGCCCAGACTGACAATAACCGCATTGAGTAAGCCGTCTTGCTGAAGTATCCATTTCCAGATCAACGCGACGACGACCGGCGACAGCAAAACGGGATAGAAGAAAACGCTTCGGAAGAAAGCCCGCAGCATGATCTTCCGATTGAGCGCTAATGCGGTGGTCAGCGCCATGACGACCATAAAAGATACTTGAACGATCACAAAGATCGTGGAATTGAAGACAGCGCGCCAGAATACATCCTCGCGACATGTGTTGGGATCAAGAAAATTTGAGCATTCAAATAACCGTGCGAAGTTGTCAGCACCGATGAAGGGACGATCTGCTGGGAAGAGCTGTGTGCTCCCTGTGAAGGCATATGAGAGATTGAGGATCATCGGAAGGATGATGAATATCCCAAAGATGAGCAGATTTGGCAGTACGAAAATGTATGCCATCCGCTGCACACCTAGTAGGTTTTGCAGGGGTGCCATCAGTCGATCAATCAGATCGACAAATCCGTTAAAAAGAATCTGGATGAAATTCGGTGATTGGGGCGTGGGTGATGCAGTTGACTTTTCTAATGGGGCAGCAGTTCTATTCACGGAATATTCCCTCTAATAAAACACCCCACCTCCGGGGCGTGACGAACGCCGGAGGTGAGGTGCTGTGTCAGGGCAAAAAGGGACTACTGACCAGCGGTCGCCAGTGCGTCGTCAATATCCTGTTGAATGCGCGCAACGGCTTCGTCGAGCGTGAGTTCGCCGGCGATGACCTGCGTGAGGCGATCACGGATCGGGTTATTGATCGCGAAGCCCTGCCCACCGTACTGAAGCTGATACGCCTGATCGCTCAGTTTCGGGACTTCGTTCGCAAACGCGACGAGCGCGGCTTCTGCCAGCGGGTTGTCGGTCGCAAAGTTGAGTTCGCCCAAGCCGAGGTGTGCCGGAATAAACAGCGAACGTTCGCTGAATTCGCGCAGCACGTCCGCCGATGCGAGGTAATCCATCACACGGGCGACTTCTGCCGGATGTTCGGTTTCGCTAAAGGCAACCATAAACGTACCGCCGGGCATACCCGTGCTGCCACCGGGACCCGTTGGATTCGGGACAACTTCCCAGTCGAATGCGTCCCCAATGTCGTTAGCAAAGCGCCCAACCTGCCAACTGCCGCTCATGTACATGGCGACCTGACCATTGATGAAGAAATCAGCACCCGCCGAATATGTACCGCCCGAACCGACCCACACTTCAACGGGGGTGAGTCCGCGCGTATGCCAGTCGATGAGAATTTGCGCCATGCTGCGGAAACCCTCGGAGTCAATGGTGATCGTACCGTCGTCGTGGAAGAGCACCGCGCCTTGGCTGAACATTGGACCCGCGAAGCGATGTCCGCTGCGATCCATTGCAATGGCGTAGGGTGTGCCTGTCGCCTGTGCAGCACTGGCAGCGGCTTCCGTCCACTCTTCCCATGTCACTGCGTCCATCGAGTCACTCGGTACTTCGACGCCCGCCTGTTCAAACAACGTGCGATTGATGTACGGAGCGCTCACCGTGAACTGGTTTGGGAAACCGTAAAGCCCTGTTTCATCGCCTTCAAGACGCAGTGCTGCGAGTGCCGCCGCCGGGAAACTGGCATCCCAGTACGCCGCATCCGCAACCAGCGAACGCATATCAAGATAATAGCCGCGATACGCTGCTTGATCGGTCACGCGTGCCATGTCGGGACCCTCACCCGCCTGCACCTGAACCGGAAGCTGATTAAGAATAGCGTCGTAGGGGATCGTATCAACCACAACGCGAATGTCCGAATTTTCGGCTTCGAAACGATCAAGCAAATCGCGGAGAACTTCGCCTTCGTTACCGTCGTTATACCATGCAATGCGGAGTTCAACCGGGTCTTGAGCGAAGACCGAGATCGAGGTCGCAGCAAGCAGCACCACGACAATCAGACTCAGAAGCAAATAGCTCTTTTTCACTGGATTTTCTCCTTGACAAGGTACATTAATTCAAAAAAACACACCTACATCTCACATTATGCCGTGTAGGGCAGGTGTTGGCAACCAAAGCAAGTGAGATTTAACATAGGAATGGTGAAAAGAAATCACCCCTGTTTTGGATGCTTGACACAAAGGGCTTAAGGAATTAACGGGATGGTGTGCGTTATACCGTCATGGGTGATGACCATGACATCCGCGCCCATAAGCGTATGCGTGTACAGGTTTTCGTAGTGTGGAAAATCCGCCCATGATACGGCAACGCCGTTGACGATCAGATCACCTGTCCAGCCGAACGCCATTGCATCGCCGGAGGGCGCAATGCAGGTCACACGCCCGTGTTCGATCAATGGCGCGGTGCGAAGCACATCATCACAAAAGCGGCTGAAACTCCCATTTTCGGCAGCGCTGCCGATATGCGCGATCCACGCATTCCCGCCGCTCGAACTCCGTAGTTCTTGCATCGCGTGTGCGCCGCTTGCGGTCAAGTGGAGAAACCCGTCACTCCACAGCGCCAGATAGCCATCATGATGACGTGCAAGCGCCCACTGTCCCTCAATGCGCCATTCGTCAAAGTGAGCGGTTGGGAAATAAGCATGGCTGAAGCCCAAGCCAATATGCGGCTTGAGATGATACAAGCAGATCACGGTCTTATCGTGCATGGCGACGCGTGGAAGTTCAACCGAACCCGCCCAAAAATTCGGTCGAGCATTACCGTGCTCCTGATCATTACCGGGGTATGTGGTGAATGCGACTGCTTCGGGGCTGAAAGACGCTTGCCACAGATGCTCTTGAATCCCCGTCTCGCCGGGGCGGTGATCGACGCATGCGGAGATCATATAGTCAGGGGTGCGGCGGGTAATCGTGCGTGCATCCCATTCCCCGGATTTGAGGTCATGATGCGGTAAATAGTCAGCAGACGAGCGCGCCTGTGTGACCAATGCGGGAGGTAAGTGTGCACCTATATGTTGAATGACATCCGGCACGCGGTATTTTTCTGCAAGCGCAAGCATCCCAGTCGCGCGGGTTTCTCCGTTAAAAATGCCCATCCCCCATGCGATGCGCTGCAACCCTGATGTATTTTCGAACCGAGAGGATTTTAAGCCGCTTACATAACAGCGACCGTGTGTGCTGGCGTGTGATCCGCGATACGACTGGCACGCAATCAAGAAGAAAATTTTGTCGAGCAGGGCACGCGCTAAGGCGTTTAGGTGCTCGTTGTCCCCGAATTCGTTCAGGACGAGCATGGCAAAGGCATCGAGCGCCATATACGCATTCGAGTCCCATTCGCTGAAACTGCCGCGCAAGCGGCGGCGTATCCATGCTTCGGCATCACGGGATGCGCGTGCTTTGAGTTGGGCTGCGGTCATTCCACTGGCGAACGTCCAATCGTGCCAATACTGCGCCGCCAAGATTGAGGTTACGTGGAACAGGATTTGATGATTTTCGGTGAAGTAGCACATCGCATCGATGCCGGGTTCTTCGATCCAGTATTTGAAGCCCCGGAATGCGGCTTCAATGCGTTCGCGCTGTGCCGGAAGCAGGGCAGGTGAGTCTCCATATTTGTGCATGAGCGCGAGCAGACTCACGGCGTAAAAGTCGGCGCAGTCACGGCGATCTTCCATAAAATCGCATGCCAGTGCGATGGCGTCAGCGTCAGCGTGTTCGACACGTCCGCTGGCGATCGCGCACATCGTCGCCATGACATCACCCGGCATACGCGCCGCGTGTTTTAGCGCCTCACGCTTGCGGTCATCATACGTGCTGTAGGGTATGTCTTGGAAAACGCTCTTGCTTGCCCATATTTCCCGGAAGAATGCCAGCGGCGTGCCATCGGAAGGGCGTATCGTCAGTTCGAGGTTGTTTTCACCGGCAAGCGACGCCATTTCGATGGTGATGGTCATATCAAATGGCGCGGCGGCGTGTTCGCTCAGCGTGAGATACCCCGGCAGGGTGGGAAAGGCAAACTGGCTAAGCACAATCGAATCAAGCCCTGCCTCGGCGGCGTGCCAGCGTGCTGGATCGACTTGTCCGATCGGGACACACTCATGCAGGACGCTCCTCGTTTCGATGGTCAAACCGAGGGCGATCCGCGCTTCGCGCCAGCCTGTGATCGTGCCGTACAGAAAAAGATCGTTCATGCCCGCTTGCAAGTTCAAGCAGATATCATGCGTTTCGGGATGCACATATCCAACGCTCGCATCGTATTGGAATGCCAATGCGCCATTGAGCCATACCTGAGTAGGGCTGACGGTGTGCAGATGGGCGACGACTGACTTGGCGCTTTCGACTTCGAGCGCGACATACGTCCATCCGCGCATCAAAGCGGGGGTGAAGTTAAAACGGTTAAAATCAACCGTGCGATCATCGAAGACGCGGCGGTATTCCCATCGTCCGGCGGCAGTTTCTTGAAGGTGGTACGGAGGCGGCTCTGGCTGCCAGCCGAACGGCTGCAAATGATCGTGAATGCGCTTCTTCAGGTGGAGCGACATGGGTGCATTCGTGATCCATGCGCGTCCGTAGGACTCAAAGGGATCGCCCGTCGGCGCGATCACTTGATCGAGTTGATCGAGCCGTTCTGTTTTTGCGTCGCGCGCCAGCCAGTGACGAATCACACCGTCTTTTGCCAGCGTATACCGTGCAAAATGCATCGAGTCCATTGCCGCGCCTCTGATGAATGATATTACCCTTTGTGCGCGTGATTATAGCGAAAGGCGAATAGCAAAACTGGCGCTTGTGTGCAGCGCCAGTTTTGAGAATCATAGGGGGGCTTATTTGTCGAAGGTTGGCTGCGGTTCGGCTTCAGCGGCGGCTGGTTGGTCGAGATAGGGGTTATAGACCGCTTCGCGTTCCTGACGGAACTGCCGCGTATACAAATCGTAGTAGTGCCCCTTCTGATGGATCAATTGGGCGTGCGTCCCTTCTTCGATGATCCGTCCTTTTTCGATCACGAGAATGCGGTCAGCCCGCTTGATCGTGCTGAGGCGGTGGGCGATCACGAATGTGGTGCGTCCGTCCATCAGAACCTCCATCCCGCGCTGGATTAAGTCTTCGGTGATGGTGTCCACTGAGCTGGTCGCTTCGTCCATGACCAGAATTTCGGGATCGGCAAGCACGGCACGCGCCAAACTAATCAACTGCTTTTGACCGACCGAGAGCAGAATACCACCCTCGCCAACTTCCGTATCGTAGCCGTGTTCGAGCGCGGAAACAAACTCGTTCGCGCCTGCGGTGCGCGCCGCCGATTCAACTTCCGCATCCGTCGCATCAAGTCTGCCGTAACGGATGTTTTCGCGGATCGTGCCGCTGAACAGGTGCGGCGTCTGCAACACCACGCCGATCCGCGACTGGATCGATTCCAGCGTGAGGTGCGTATAGTCCGTCCCAGCGATTCGGATTGTGCCTTGACGCGGTTCGTAGAAGCGGCAGACAAGGTTAACGATGGTGCTCTTGCCGCTGCCGGTCGCGCCGACGAGCGCGATCACTTGACCGTGTTTTACTTGTAGGTTGAAGTCGGTGAGAACCGGCTTATCCTGTTCGTAGTAGAAGGTCACATGATCAAACGTGATATCACCGCGAATGGTATCCGCAATGACCGCATCAGGTCGATTCACGATCTCGGCGGGTGTATCCAACAGTGAGAAAGAGCGCTCCGCCGAAGCAATCGCGTGCTGCATCGAGGCGTACACACGTGCCATGTCCGAGATGGGCCACATCATGAAGGTGATGTAAGAAATGAACGCGCCGATTGCACCGACGGTCATTGTCCCATTTTCCACCTGTAAACCACCGCCGAGCGCGACTGATGCGACGCCGAATGCGCTGATCATCTGAACCGCCGGAAGGAACAGCGCCGAATACCACGCCGCCTTATAGGATGCGCCGCGCATTTTCTCGGTGAGTACGGCGAATTCCTCAAGGTTTTTGTCCTGCCGGTTGAGTGCTTTGACGACGCGCACACCGTTGATCGTCTCGTTGTAATTCGCGGTGATCTGCGAATTCATCTTTCGGCTTTCGCGGTAGTGCTTCAGGATGCGCACCTGAAACCAACCCGCGACGACGATCAAGACCGGGATCATGATCAGGATGACAAGCGTAAGCTGCCAGTTGATCGTCAGCATGTAGGCGCTTGCCGTTAAAATGATCATGAGTGCCCATGTTACGTCGAGCAACCCCCATGTTACCAAGTCCGCGATGCGCTCACTGTCGCTGGTCAGGCGTGACATCATCCACCCAATCGGCGTTTTGTCGTAGTAAGACAGCGACAAGTTTTGCATATGACTGAACAAACGCTTGCGCAAGTCGTACTGCACTGTTTGACCGAGTGTTCCCGCGCAGTAGATGAAACCGAACACCGCTCCCGCAAACACGAGATACAACGCGCCGTAGAGGGCGATTAACCCCAGCAGAC
>JAPKMU010000093.1 GCA_026645745.1 Anaerolineae bacterium
CAGAGTTTGATGGCGTTCGCCGCCGGAGGCGTATTTGGGCAAGGAATCGGGCAGGGTGCACCGCTCTCGATTCCGGTCGCGCATTCCGATTTCGCATTCGCTGCACTTGCCGAAGAGTGGGGATTGATCGGCGTGGTGGTGATCGTGGGTATTCAAGCGGTTTTCGCCGTGCGCGGCTTACGAATTGCCGTATCGCAGCGTTCAAAACCATATCAAACCCTGCTTGCGGTCGGTTTATCCAGCATGATCGCCGTACAAACGCTGTTGATCATGGGCGGCGTCCTCAAATTGATTCCGCTCACAGGCGTAACCCTGCCGTTTCTCAGCTACGGGGGCAGCTCCCTTGTTGTTTCGTTTGCGATCACCGGGCTGCTGCTGCGCCTATCTCACGGTGAGGCGTCATGAGCTTCGAACGTGAACTGCGCCGCTTGATGATCGGGCTGCTCACCGCATTTGCGGTGGTGGGGCTGGCAGCGGCATATTACGCGGTCACAGGTGCGGACACGATCCTTACCCGATCGGACAATCCCCGCCGTGTCTTGGAAGAAGCCGCCCTACTGCGCGGCAGCATCTATGATCGAACGGGCGAACTGCTGGTGACGACTGTGCCGCTTGAGGATGGTACAACCCGCCGCGATTATCTGTTTCCGGTCACAAACGGCGCGCTTGGATATTACAGCTTTCGACACGGCGTCGGCGGCGCTGAGGCGGCTTTCAACGCGATTTTACGCGGTGATACGCTCACGCCTGATGTCGTAGAAGAACTGACCTCCCAGATTTTGCATCGTCCACAGCAAGGATCAGATATTCAACTCACGCTTGATCTGGACATTCAAACAGCAGTATCAAATGCAATGGAAGGTCAGCGCGGCGCGGCGGTCGTGATCCGCGTGCCATCCGGCGAAATTTTGAGCATGGTCAGCCTACCCGCATTTGACCCCAATCAGCTTGACGCGCAGTGGGAAACGCTCCGCGATGATCCGGGGAATCCATTTTTTGATCGGGCGCTGCAAGGAAGCTACCAACCGGGTGCGGCACTGCAAACGCCGCTGATCGCCGCCGCGCTCCTGCTCGATGCACCCATTGACGCGCCCATCGAAGGCGCATCCGATCCGGTCACGCTGAATGGTCTAGATTTGGAATGTGCAGCGCGTCTGCCTTCGCTGGCGCTCACGCTGCGCGAAGCGTATCAGTTCGCATGTCCGGGAGCATTTTCGACATTCCTGCAAACCATCGATCTGAACGTGATTCAAGCGGTCTTTGACACATTCCGCTTGGAGCAATCCCCCGTGCTTGACGGCTTTACCATAAGCGCGGACGCATCGATTTCTACTACACCCATTCCATTCACAATGACCGCTGTGAACGCGATTCCGCAAGCGCTTGGTCAAGGGGATCAAACTGTCTCGCCGCTCACCATGGCGTTGATCGGGGCGGCAATCGCGCACAATGGCAACGCCCCCGCGCCTTATCTCCTGAGCGCTGTCCGAAGCCCCAACTCTGAGGAGTGGATGACAATGGTACACGCCGCTCCGACAATTCCGCTGATGACCGACAGCACCGCGCGTCAGCTTCAAGACTTGATGCGCGGTGCGGTAGCTCAAGGCGCGGCGCAAAATGCCGGGCGTCCAGCGATTGATATTGGAGGACATGCTGCGCTCGCGTATTCCGGCGATGGCACGCTGGCATGGTTTGTCGGGTTTGCCACGCTCGGCGGTGATGAAGCGGTCGCCGTTGCCGTCGTCCTTGAAGACAGCCGCGATCCCGGTTTAGCCGCTGATATTGGCGGCACAGCACTCGATTTCGCGGGGCGGGCGCTGCGCGAATCCACTGATTAACCACCGCTCCACAAACGCGAACGTATTCCTAGTTTCTTCGACCACTTCGCCGTTTTGCTGTGAACATGCACAATCGGATGACTGTACGATAGCTGTGCGCTCCCCTGTGCAGCGTGCAGCGCCGCCAGAAAATCCGAAGCACCTTCAAACGGCTGCATTTGCATCAATGCCAGCCCGTATTCTGAGCGTGAGTGTGCATCCGAGCCAACCGTTCCGATCAAGCGATGCTGCTGCGCAAACGCGATTGCCTTAGCGTTGTCAGATTTATAGATACAGCGTGAATTGAAGATTTCAATCGCATCTACCTGCTCGATAATTTCCAGCAAATCGGCTTCTTCCCATGCGCCTTTTCGCAGTCGATCATACGGGTGTGAGACACTAATCACTGCGCCTTGATCGCGCAGGCGTTTGATCGTCTCAGCGGGCGATAATCCTGCCGGAACGCTCTCCGTCATGAAGTAGCCGAGAATTTCGCCGCGTGTCGTCATGATTTCCTCGCCAACGATCACAAGATCAGGCGCGATCTTCTGCATGGCAAGCGCCCCGTCTGCCGTATTGTGATCCGTAATGGCGATCCGGTCGATCCCACGCGTGCGGCACAAGTCAATAATCGTCTCAAACTTGACGACGCAGTCTTTTGACCATTCGGTATGGCTGTGCAGTTCGACCTTCCATGTGTTGTCGTTCGTCAAACCGCGCTCCTTTTCTGCTGATTTGTTTTGAATGCGGGCGATTCTAGCAGATGGGCGCGTTTGTGGCTGTACAAGATATGCTATAATGCGCCGTCCCGTATCAACGGGGAATCGTCAGGAATACATCCTGTATTTTCGTCCGGCTTATGGCAGACTGACAGCGAATGTGCTGACCAACTGCGCATGCGAGCGGATATGACAGAAAATCTCAAAACTGCCCATCGCGAAGGGCTTGCGGGTCCGCCGCCCTTCTTGTTCTACACCTTGTTCATCGTTTTCGTGTTCGTGATCATCGGCGTGCTCGCCGCGATTGCGTACTTTGCCAGTCGAGAATTGATCGAGCTTGTTCCTTACGGACTGCTCGCCATCGGTGTCACCATTGTCGCAACCATTCTCGCGCCGATTCTGTTCCGGAGGCATGTACCACGCTGGCTGCTGCCGGTCATGATCGTTTTTTGGCTGGTTGTAGTTGCAGCAGGGAGCATCGGCGGCGTTTTGTTTTATCAAAACATTCTCCCGCCGCGTTATCAGGTGCGCTTGTTAACACCAATGCCCTTTATGCGCGGTTTTCTACCGGCAACTCCGGTCGGCGGCATTGTACCGACGGTCGCGCCCCGTGAGGGCGACATGAGCGCTGAAGACCTGCTGGGATCGCTGTTTGCTTCGTCAACCGAAGAAGCTCCCACGCCGACATCTGCGCCAGCGGAAGCTACCGAAGCCGCTGTCGATCCGGACGCATCCGTTGCTATGGCAGCAGGAGATGTTACCGACACACCCGCGCCTACCAACACACTCGCACCCACCGCAACCCTAATCCCGCCCACTGCGATACCAACGGTTCAGAACGTGCAGTCCACACCTGAGCTTTTACCTCCTTCCCCCGCGCATCCCGCATCGGCGCGCATGTTCGGCTTCACGCCGGTGCGTCAGGGCTGGAATAACTGCGGTCCAGCGAACATCACGCAGGTCTTGAGTGTGTACGGATGGCAGGAAGATCAAGATTACGCGGCAGCTTATATCCGTCCGAGCGACGAAGATAAGAATGTCACACCGGCGGAACTAGCTGCTTTCGTCAACGAGCAAACAGGCGTTCGCGCGATCTCCCGCGTGGGGGGATCGATGGATTTGCTCAAGGCGCTGCTCGCCAATAACATCCCGGTGATCGTTGAAACAGCAGCATTCTTTGAAGGCTATGACTGGATCGGACATTACCAGACTATCGTCGCGTATGATGACAGCCTCGGCGGTTTTTTCGCTTATGACACCTATCTCGGTACGGGCGAAAATCAAGCGGGCATTCTCGAACCCTACAATGAATTCGATGAAAACTGGTCAGCATTTAACCGCGTATTCATTGCCGTGTATGATCAGGAACGCGAATCATTGGTTCAGCAGCTTCTCGGCACACTCGCAACGGAATCCGGTGCATACGAAGTCGCGCTAGCGACCGCCGAAGCCGAAGCCCGCGCCAACCCGCGCAGTATGTACGCATGGTTTAATCTCGGCTCATCGCTGACCGCATTGGGACGCTATGACGACGCCGCGCGCATGTATGATCGCGCCCGCTCATTGGGGCTGCCTTTCCGCATGATGTGGTATCAATTCGGCGCATTTGAAGCCTATTACCAAGTCGGGCGCTACGATGATGTGCTCACGCTGGTGAACACCAACTTGACCAACGGCGCGCAGTACGTTGAAGAAACCTATTACTGGCAAGGGCGTGTGCTGGAGGCTCAAGGTGATGAATCCGGCGCACGCGCGGCATATCAACGCGCCCTGCTCCACAATCCGCGTTATGATGCTGCCCAAGCGGCGCTGAATCTGCTCGGTTAGGAGTTCGCATGACCAGCACTTCCAACATTGTTCCGCAAACGCGCCAGATTGCACGCTCCACCCTGATCGTCATCGCCGCTTTTGCGATTGCGAAGGCGATCAGTTTCGCCCAAACGATCATCATCGCGAATGTTTTCGGGGTCGGGCGTGAATGGGATGCTTATGTCACGGCGAACAGCATCCCCGAATTGATCTTTACGCTGATTGCGGGTGGAGCGCTGGCAAATGCGTTCATTCCGGTATTCACAGGGCATCTGGCAAGCGAAGACCGTTCCGGTGCATGGAAGTTAGCAAGCCATGTAGTGAACACAGTTTTCACTGTTACCTTGCTTGCCAGCGTGATTGCGTTTGTGGCTGCGCCTTGGCTGGTCGCCAATCAGATTGCGCCGGGATTTACGGCATCGCAGCAGGCGGAAACCGTCGCGCTCATGCGCATTCTGCTGATCAGCACGCTGATCTTTTCGGTCAGCGGCATCTTGATGGGCATCTTGCAGAGCTTCAACCGCTTTCTGCTCCCTGCCCTCGCACCGATTCTGTTTGATGTCGGGATTCTGTTCGGCGTTGTCTTTTTGACGGATTCGTTCGGCGTATACGGAATTGCCTACGGCGCGGTGCTCGGCGCGGCCCTTCACCTGTTGATTCAAGTACCGGGGGTGATCGCCGTGCGCGCACGGTGGACATTCAGCTTAGGACTCAATGACCCGGAGTTGTGGCGCATCATTCGCTTAATGATTCCGCTCGTGATCGGGATGTTCGCCTTTAGTTACAGCTTCATCGTGATGAACAGCATCGCTTCCCGGTTAGGCGAAGGCGCTGTGAGTGCCCTGAGTTGGGGCTGGCGGTTAATGCAAATCCCCGAAACGCTGATCGGAACAGCGATGGGAACCGTCATCCTACCGACACTCGCCGCACTCAGCACCATCGGGAGTGTAAGCGCAAAACGGGACGCGATGAATGGCGCACTCCGCTTCGTTTTGCTGGCGACGATTCCCTCTGCCATCGGGTTGATCGTCGTCGGTCGCCCCTTGATCAGCTTGCTTGAAGGCGGTGCATTCGATTCGGCAGCAACCGCACTCGTCTACAACACGCTTGTGTTTTTCATGCTTGGCATGGTCACGCAGTCGATGGTCGAAATCGCCGCCCGTGCCTTTTATGCCGACAAGAACACATGGATACCCCTTCTTGCATCAGTGGCAAATGCGGTTTTTAACATCGGGTTAGCTTTTGTCCTCAGCGGCGTAGCGGCAGTCGAAGCGCGGGGTTTTAGCCATCAAGCAGCACTGACGTTCCCATCACTGGGACTGCAAACGGATATGGGAAATGTCGGGGGGCTGGCGCTCGCACAGTCGATAGGCTTCACGGTTGAAATCGTGATTCTGCTCGTGATTCTTGCGCGCCGTTGGAACGGGATCAATGCCCGTTCGCTAATGGTCACCACGCTGAAGGCGGTTGTCGCAAGTGGGGTAATGGCGGCAGCGATCATGATCGTCCATGCCGGATTCAATGCGGTTGATTTGTTCGGGCGGGGGCGGTTCTTCACCGCTGGGTTAATCGGCGCGGAAGTCGTGATTGGCGGTGTGGTGTTCTTGATCACGGCGCAAATCCTCCGTATGCAGGAACTTCGCGTCCTGTGGGGATTCCTCTCGCCCCGCGTACCTGCTACCGCCTAGGCTGCAAAAGGACAAATGAATGACGTTCGCCATACGCTATACCACGTTGGGGATGGCAGCGACCAACGCCTATTTGATCGGTGATGAGGACACGCGCGAAGCTATCTTGATCGATCCAGTCGATCAAGCGGAAACGCTCAAACAAATGGCGGACGATGCAGGCTGGACGATCAAGCTAATCATCGCCACACATGCCCATTTTGATCATATCATGGCGAGTAAAGCCCTCAAAGAGCTGACCGGCGCACCCTTTTATATTCATGCTGATGCGATCCCGATGCTGCGTGGACTGCCCGATCAAGGGATGCGCTTCTTCCATCGTCTCTTTCCGGAAGCCGCACAGCCGGATCGACTGCTTACATCCGAGCGTGAAACAATCACGTTGGGCGGCATTCAGCTTGAAACGCTGTTCACCCCCGGTCACGCGCCGGGGCATATCGCGCTGTATTTTGCCTCCCAAGGGGTCGTCTTCAGCGGAGATGCGCTGTTCGCCGGTTCTGTTGGGCGCACTGACCTCCCCGGCGGCGATCATGACCTGCTGATGAAGTCAATCCACGAACAACTGCTAACCCTGCCTGACGAAACCGTTGTGCTGCCCGGTCACGGCGGACAAACGACAATTGGGCGTGAACGCGCAACGAATCCATTTCTGTTGACTTATCCCGAATGAGCATGAACCCACACATTCTGCTGATCTTTCTTGATGGCATTGGCTTAGGGTCAGATGATCCAGCGGTGAATCCGTTCGCGGCTGCCCATTTGCCCACCGTGTATTCACTCACCAACGGTCACCGCTGGCTAAAATCAACCGGGCGACAGGTCGGCAGCCGCGCCGCTTTTGTGCCGACCGATCCGCGCGTGGGGATTCCCGGACGACCGCAGAGCGCCTCCGGGCAGGCGATGATCCTGACCGGGAGGAATATTCCCGCGCTGATTGGCGAGCATTATGGACCGCGTCCGAATCAGGCGATCCGTGAACTGATCGCGCAGGACAATTTTTTCATGCAGGTGACACAGCGCGGGCTGCGCGCCGGGCTGCTCGAAGGCTATCCGCCACGCTGGCATGATGCGATTAACAGCGGCAAGCGTCTGCGATCCAGCTATCAACAAGCGGCATTCGTGGCGGGCGTACCGATCTTCGATGAACGGGCAATTTACAGCGGTGATGCGCTGGCGGTCGATTGGACGGGCGAAGGTTGGCGCACAGAACTTGGTTATACCGACTCCCCTGTTTATTCACCCTACGATGCAGGGGTGAAAATGGTTGAGCTGTCGCGCCGCTATGAATTTTCATTCTTTCCCCACTGGATGACCGACGTAATCGGGCATCGCGGCGCGATTGCAGACGGCGTGCGCGTCCTCGAATTGTTTGACGGCGTGATGCAAGGTGTCCTCGACACATGGAACGACTCTGAAGGTTTAATCGTCATAACCAGTGATCATGGCAACCTTGAGGACTTGAGTCACGGCAAGCACACGGAAAACGACGTCCCGACGTTGATTATCGGCGGCGGTGCGGAAGCATTCGCGGGGGGCATCACCACGTTGGCAGATATTGTTCCCCAGATGGCAGCATATTTGCTCGGCTGAAGATGTGTTATGCTCTACGGAAAGTTTCCGTAATTTAGAGGATGATTTGATGACAGCCGTTGACTCTCAGTCCATGCGAAATACGCTGCGCTATTGGGTAAGCGGCGTCTCGATCGTGACGACGCAGCATGGGGACAAACGCGGCGGCGTAACGGTCAGCGCGTTTAACTCTCTATCTGTCGAACCGCCGCAGATTCTGATCTGCCTGAACAAATCAGTGAGTTCTCTGCCGTTGATCCTTGCGTCGGGTATTTTTGCGGTCAACATCCTAGCCGCCCACCAACTTCAACTTTCAGATTTGTTCGGCGGACGGGTGCAGCTCCCTGATGACGCGGATCGATTCGAGGGGCTAACGCTCAAAACCGCTGTGACTGGTGCGCCGATCTTGACGGACTGCCTCGCGTATTTGGACTGCCGGATCAAGCAGACGTTTGATGGAGATACCCATCAAGTAATTATCGGTGAGGTTCTTGCAACGGAAACACACAACCTAATTCCGTTTCCACTCGTATATTACAATCGCAAGTATCGCGCGCTCGATTCATGTGATTGACCACCAAGAGAAAGAGGACGAATGGCGAGACAACTTCCTTCAGGAAAAGTCCCGACTGCAATCCAGCCCGCGCCACCTCAAACGCCGAGCACCCATCTCGCGCCACCAAAGCGCCCACGCGGACTCATTGCCAATCTCATGACCGTGCTGCTTCAGCCCGGTTGGTTTTTCAAGACATTTCCGGCAACCGCTCAATGGGTGATCGTCGCTATCCTGCTTCTCGTTGTCGCGGGCGTTCAAGCGGTGCGCGTTCCGACGGATACTGAAACGAATGCCGGACTTGACTCCATGCCGATGCCAGATATGGGTATGGGAATGGATAGTGGAGCCTTCAACGTCATGCCGCCAGACGCAATGCTTGGCGGATCATCCGATATGGGCGGTGTGCCTACCGATCCCACGGGCGGACAAACCGTAGATGTCCGTGCAACGACGACGACCGCACTCCGCAGTGCGGGACATTTCGTCGTCGCGTGGTTGATTCTTGCCGTGCTGTACTTGTTTGCGCGCTGGCTTCGCGGTTTGGGAGCAGACTTCGGGCGCAATCTTCAAGTTGCAGTTTGGGCAAGCGTGCCCATAGGACTTATGCTCCTGAGCCGCTTGATTTACTACGAGGCAGGCGGCACACCGGGGGAAATGGGCTTGACGCCGATCCTTTCAGCATGGGACGGTTACGCAGAACAAACGACATTCGCCCGAGATTTGATGTATCACGCACTGTCACTGATGACGTTGTTCTGGTTCTGGCATATCGTTCTGGTGTATCTAGGGGTGCGGTTTGCGCTTAACGGACGCGCTTGGGCGGCGACGTTGATCACGCTGTTCTGGATCGTGATCAGCATTACGGTTCCAGTCGTCACAGGAAATGCCTCTGCGCCTGCTGCTGAGACATCCGCCGATGAGGTGGTTCCGATGGGAGACATGCTCATTGATCCGATGCAGCTTCCCGAATCAGAATTCGAAACCATGCCAGAGTTGCAGATCACGCCTGAAGTCACCGAGTCTGGGGGGTAACGTCCCCACATATGGCAATCGTATCGAATTCCACATCGCTGGCACGCGCCGCTGATGAACGTCCGATCATCCAAGCGCAAGGTGTGTACAAGCATTACGTGACCGGTGGAAAACCGCTCACGGTACTGCGGAATGTCTCGCTGACGATTCCGCGCGGTCAGTTCGTCGCCATCATGGGACCGAGCGGATCGGGCAAAAGCACGCTTCTATATCTTCTAGGCGGTTTGGAGCGTGCAGACAGCGGAATCATCAGCGTGGCGGATCAATCGCTCGACGCGATGACCGGGGATGATCTCGCACAGTATCGCGGAAAATCTATCGGGTTTGTTTTCCAGAGCTTCTATCTCGTACCAACACTCAACGCGCTGGAGAATGTCGCGCTCCCCGGCGTTTTCGCGGGTCTCAGCCGTGATGAGCGTGATCAGCGCGCTGTGAAACTGCTTGGCGCGCTCAAAATGAGCGACCGCCTTGATCACCGCCCTTCGCAGCTTTCCGGCGGACAGCAGCAGCGCGTTGCGATTGCGCGTGCGCTGTTCAACAATCCACCGATCATCATGTGCGACGAACCTACCGGTGCGCTTGACAGTAAGACAGGTAAGCGCGTGATGGAACTCTTGAAGCACCTCCACACGCGGCAGGGAAAAACCATCGTTGTCGTCACGCACGATATGAATGTCGCCCAATATGCCGAGCGGCTGATTGCAATCCGCGATGGCGAAATTGAGGATGACCGTTTTATAAACGGCGCGTCTCCGGTTCACGAAAGTGAGGAAATCAACGATGCGGATTAAGCGCATCCTTCTGCAAATGATCCTCGCGGTGCTGATCATGACCGCATTAGGAACAGCATTCAATGGTTCCGCGCAAGACACCGCACCAACAGAAACACCTGCCGGACCGGTCGCGGTGACGGGTTTTGAACCAACTCAGGTCTTGAACTCCGATTCGCGCTCAATCACCGTATTTGGTGTGAATTTTGCCAGTACGTCGGTTGTGCGTCTGGTTGGCGTGGGTGTGCTGTCTACTTCGTTCCTAAACAGCACCACCTTGACAGCAAGCCTGCCCTCAAACCTGACTCCGGGTGTGTATCAGATTCAAGTCGTTGATCCTGTGCGCGGAACTTCTACCGCGGCAACCGGGCTTCAGGTGTATGGTCCTACAGCAACGCCCTTCCCGCTTGCCACGTTTACGATTCCGACGCCTCAGCCGGGGCAGCCGTCATTGATCGTGCGTGGTTTCCGCGCACAGCCGGAGATAATCGCTCCCGGCGGAACCGTCACGCTGATCTTTGAGATCGTCAATGTGGGAACTCGCCCCGCCGAAGGTATTTCGATCTCGCTTGGCGAGGGCAGCTTCACCCCCGCAATCGGCGAATCAACCGTGACGATTCCGACGATTAACCCCGGCGGCACATTTGAAGTATCCCTGACCGTCGTCGCGTCCGCCACCGCTGAACCGGGACCCGCTTCTGTACCACTCGTGATGGCGTACCGCGATTTTGAAGGTGAGAACTACACCAGCAATGCCACGCTAAGCGTCACTATTCTCGATGTTGAAGTCGCCTCACAAGTGACGGTGACGGGCTATTCGATCACCCCCGATCCAGTCACGCCGGGAACGGCAGCATTAGTACATGTCGAGGTCACCAACACAGGAACGGTCACGGTCAACAGCGCGTTGATCCGCGTGGCAGGTGAAAACAGTCTGCTCCTCCCCGGCGAGCGCGGCGACACCCTGCCACTGGGTGACATCGCCCCCGGTCAAACCGTCACGGCGGAACTGCCGATGATCGTGAGTTCTGCCGCCGAACCGGGTCCCAAAGCGCAACCGATTGTGGTCAGTTTCTTCCGGGATAACGAACGACAGGAATCAACCGGAAGCATCACCATCAATGTCGCCGCGCCAACGACTGCCCTGATGCTGCTGCAAGACTACAGCACAGGCGATGAAGTCCTTGAACCCGGTGACCGCTTCACACTTTCGCTGACGCTGCACAACGTCGGTGATGCGACCGCTGAAAATGCGCTGCTCACCTTTGGGACGGTCAGCACTTCGACGGGCGGCAGTGGGTCTGGCAGCGGTTCCGGCAGTGGATCGGGAAGCGGAACAGGGGGATCAACCACCACGACGGACGGAATCCCCGGCAATGCCTTCGCGCCGCTTGGTTCGGGCAATACCATTTTCATCGGGAATATTCAGCCGGATGGCGTGTTCACCGTCGATCAGCCGTTCATCGTCAATGGAACCGTGACCAGCGGCATCTACAACCTGCCGATTACGCTCCGCTACCGCAACCCGGATGGGAGTCAATCGCAGGAGAATCTACAAGCGAGCATCGTTGTGATCGCCCGCCCGCGTATTCAATCGACGCTGATCAACCCGCTGCCGGATACCGTATTTGTGGGCGAAGGCGTTCCGCTTACGCTCGAAATTCGCAACAACGGCACAGCAATCGTTGACCTGAACCGCATCGTGATCAGCGCCGTAAATGCTGATATTCCCGATGGTGCAGAGCAGGAATTAAGCCCGGTGCGTGCAGATGACGATGCTGCGGTCGATGTGGTCATTTTTCCAAGTGATGCGGGCGAAGTTTCGGTGACGTTCACGATCTACTACATGGACGACTTGAACAACGAACGCAGTTACGATCTCACCTTCACATCTGAGGCACTGATTCCAGAACCGCCGCCGGAATTCACGCCAATGCCCGGACTCCCTGAAGAAGGTGTTGTCGAAGAACCAGAAGAAGACCTGCTGGCACGGCTTCTGCTCAGTTTCTTAGGGCTTGGGGGATAATCCCGCCATGATGAGTGAACTCGCATCACTGGCAATCCATAACCTGATGCGCGCCCGCGCCCGCCTGTTCATGACGGCGGGCGGGGTGCTGGTTGGCACAACGGCAGTCATCTTGCTGATCGCACTCACGATTGGGCTGCAAAACGCCGCCGAACGCGGCATCGGTCAAAGCAGTTCCCTGACCGAAATTCAGGTCTATCCCAATTATGGGATGTTCTACATGGGTGGTGGTGGCGGCGCTGTCGTCGAAAGCGACTCCGAAGTACCCGTATTGGATATTGCGACCGTCCGCTCATTCTGGAATATTCCCGGCGTTGCGGCGGTGATCCCAATTGTTGAGCTTCAAGGCTGGGCGGAATTCATCTCTGATGACTATCGAGGCGGCGGTCAAATCATCGGCGTTGATCCGCGCCTACTGCCCTATTTGGGCGTCACTATGCAGCAGGGCGAACTACTGCTCGAAGGCGATACGATTGTCGTCGGCGGGTATGTTGGGCAGAACTTCTACGATCCCGAATCGGAAACCTATGAGCCGATTTCGCTTGACCTGATGACCGCACCACTGGAGATGATGATTTACAACTCAGATGGATCGGATACGCGGGAATACGATATTCAAGTCGGCGGCGTGATCGTGCCGGGAAACTCTTATGACTACTCGGTTCTGATGCCAATGGATCGCGTGCTTGATTTGAATGAGTACATCACCGGACAGCCGCTCGATCCTGATACGTTTACGTTCAGCCGCGTGATCGTCCGCGCATCAAGCCGCGAAACCACACAGTCGGTATCAGATGCGCTGCGCGAAATGGGTCACAGCGCGGGCGGGATGGGCGACTATTTGACGGAACTCAACAAATTCTTCGGCACACTGCGGTTGATGCTCGGCGGTGTGGGCGGTGTTGCGCTCCTCGTTGCCGCGTTTGGGGTCGCCAATACGATGACAATGGCAATTCTGGAACGTACCCGCGAGATTGGTTTGATGAAGGCAATCGGCGCGACTGACCGCGATGTGCTGTTCGTGTTTTTGCTCGAAGCGGCGATGGTGGGAATCCTCGGCGGTGTCGCCGGAATCACAGTGGCGTATGGGCTGCAAAACCTGATCAATACCGCACTGGCAAATGCCCCACAGGGACAGCAGAGCGGCATGATGTTTCTACCAGTCGATGTTTCGCAGTTGGGCGGCGAACTCGTGGTGATCCCACCTGAACTAGCATTGTTCGCACTCGCTTTGGCGACAAGCGTGGGCGTGCTTGCGGGACTGTATCCGTCACTGCGTGCTGCACGCATGACCACCGTCACCGCCCTGAAAACGGAATAAGTGGGGGCATATCCGCCCCCTATTCCTCTTTTTGCTGCAGGCGTGCAAGCAGCCCCGTGTAGCGTTCCATAACTTTGTTGTTCTGCACCGCCATGTGGACAGCTTTTCGGCTGCCGACCAATACCACCACTTGTTTCGCTCGTGTCACCGCCGTGTAGAGCAAATTGCGCTGAAGCATCATGTAATGCTGAGTGAGCAGAGTCATCACCACGACCGGATACTCTGACCCTTGGCTGCGATGTGTGCTGATACAGTACGCATGGATCAGTTCGTCCGTCTCCATGAAGTCATACACGATATAGCGTCCGTCGATGATCACGTCAATTTGCTGATCTTCAAAGTTGATCGCGCTGATGCGCCCGATATCGCCGTTGAAGACTTCTTTTTCGTAGTTGTTGCGCGTCTGCATCACTTTGTCACCGACACGAAACACGCGCTCCCCGATTTTCTTTTCCGCCATACGCTTATCGCCGTTGAGCAAGGATTGTAGTGAATCGTTGAGCGCATGGACTCCGGCGGGACCTCGATACATGGGCGAGATCACCTGCACATCGCGGATCGGGTCAACACCAAATTTGCTCGGCAGACGATTCTTGACAATATCCGCCACCAAGTCCGCCGCTAAAACCGGGTCTTCTTCGACAAACACGAAGAAATCGCGGCTCTTGTTATCCATGAACGGCGCTTCGCCATGATTGATCCGGTGCGCATTGACGATGATCGCGCTGTCATCTCCCTGCCGAAAGATCGTATCCAAGCGTGTGACATAGGCGATCTCGCTGTTGATCACATCACGCAGCACGTTACCCGCGCCTACGCTCGGAAGTTGATCCACATCGCCCACAAGCATTAAGTGTGCAGTCGGTTTGAGCGCGCTCAACACATCCGCGAACAAGAGCAAGTCGAGCATCGAGGCTTCATCAACGATCAGCATTTCGACTTCGAGCGGCGTATCCTCGTCGTAGTCAAAACCTTCCCCCGGAATATAGCCGAGCAAGCGGTGAATTGTGCTGGCTGGTCGGTCGGTCGCTTCGCTCAAACGTTTGGCGGCGCGTCCGGTCGGTGATGCCAGTGCATATTTGATATTCAATGCTTCCAGCGCTTCGATCACCATACGGAGCGTCGTCGTTTTGCCCGTTCCCGGTCCACCCGTCAAAACAGTCACTTTGTGGAATACCGCCGCGCGTACCGCACCCTGCTGCTGCGCCGTGAGCTTGACCTGTGTTTTCTCGGTCAATCCAGCGAGGAATTTATCCCATTCCGAAGCGCGCATCTTGGTCATTAATGCTGATGGAATGCCGTTTAAGAGCCGCAGGCGTTCAACCGTACCCGTTTCGGCATTGTAATAAAGCGGGAGATAAATCGCCTCGACTGCTTCACCATCGATGAGCAACCGATCTAGAATCAGCTCTCCATTGGCGAGTTGTTTCACCAACACATCGCGGATCAGCGGAAGATTGGCGATACCAAGCGCCTCCCCCGCTTTTTCGATCAGCACTTCGCGCGGTGCGAACACATGCCCATCTTTGCTAATCTGCCCAAGCGTATAAGACAGTCCCGCGCGAATGCGTGCGGGCGAATCTGCCGGAACCCCCATGCTGCGCGCGATGGCGTCGGCACGAATAAACCCGATTCCGAAGACCTCATCAGCCAGCGTGTACGGGTTCTCTTTTACCGTTGAAATGGTAAGTGAGCCGTAATGTTGAAAGATGCGCTGCGCCATCTTCGCGCTGACGCCGTAACCTTGCAAAAAAATCATCGATTGGCGGGTCGCCTGATTTTCCTGCCATGCGATCTTGAGTTTCGCCAGCAGTTCGCGCTTGATCCCCGGCACTTCGTCGAGCCGCTCCGGGTGATGATCGAGGATCGTCAGCGTTTGTGTACCGAAGTGCGCGACGATCCGTTCTGCCGTTTTGACGCCGATGCCGCGCACAATACCGCTGGCGAGGAAGTTCACAATGCCTTCGACTGTAGACGGCGGCAGCGGCGTCACCTGTTCGGCGCGGAACTGCCGTCCGTAACGTTGATCATCGACCCATGCGCCGGAAAACTGAGCATTTTCGCCAGCGCTCATTTCCGGCATCGTCCCAACCACCGTGATCGTACCGTC
>JAPKMU010000094.1 GCA_026645745.1 Anaerolineae bacterium
TCCACTGAAGCAGACCACAACGCGCGCAGATGCGTAATTGACTGGGTAACCCAACAACAGGTTCGTAAAAAGCACTTAGTTCATCGCGAACCTCAGATGTTTGTTCTCGAAAATCCCTCAAGGTGCTCCAAGAGTGCTCAATCAGGAATGAGCGAACAGCCACGTAGAGCTGATGAGCCTTCATGTGATCCGGGGTATTTCGCAGACGATTTAGAAACTCCACCATTTTGTAGTTATCAAGTGCAGCCTGTGGAATTTCCCCCAATTTGCCTCTGGAAAGATCTAGAACCTCCGAAAGCAGGAGGATGTATTCGTCTGCCTCTTCGCTGAGGCTTCCATCGTAGAGAATCGGCTGCGATGATAAATAGTCATCTGGCACCTGAAAGGGATACCAGTCTTTGACAGGTTTGTGGCACAGGGCGATTACGCTTGCGAATGTCTTCGGGAAGCTACACGACATCGCAAAGCTTAGTTCGTTCAGTGCTCGACGCAGCCCATTTGGAACTGCCGAAGCCGGCGCCTGTAGATAGGTATGAATTCCAAACACCAGATTGATGAATACATCGCTTGTGTAATGGTGCTGGTCACTCAAAAGATTCACCTTGCCATAATATGCCCAATACGCTTACGATAATTCCGAAAGTGCCGAAATACAATGGATTTTTAGTTGTGTTCCATAAGTGGAACAAATATTGAAATGGGGGCGAGTGTCTGTGCAAGGCTACAAGGTCGACAATAAACGATTTGCGCAACGTATACGCGAGAAACGAGGATCTCGTCCGCTTCGGGATGTTTCAGCGGAACTGGATATATCAATTTCTGTGCTGTCGCGGGTTGAGAACGCGAAGATGCCCGATTTTCACAATTTCGGCATTCTTTGTCGGTGGCTAGGGGATCATCCTGGGGATTACTTTATCATCGATGATTCAGCAAACGACTCAATGTCGGTTCAACTACGCGCCGCAAAACAGATGAGTCGGGAAACTGTTGATGGGATCGCAGAACTTATCCGCGCTGCTTATGTTCAAGCCCTGACCAATTCAGCACAAGATGATGGGCTATGAGGCTAAATACCTCATTCAAGAAACGTGCAGAGGCAATTGCGGTCGATTGGCGGTACCGTCTGCGCTTACGTGTCCATGATGAGCTGCCTGCTGAGCGACTCATTGCGGAGTTTCAGGGCGAAGCGGTTACGCCTGACCATGTTCCCGGTGCAAACACGGAGATAACGGCTAGGCTTCTTGATGTGGATGACTGGTCAGCTGCGATTATTCGCCGTTCTCCTCTTTTGATCGTTTACCACCCTGCCCATTCGTATGCGCGGCGACAAGCAAATCTTATGCATGAGATGGCGCATATACTCCTAGATCACCCTATGGTCGGCTTCGATCCAACTACAGGCTTACCAGTTCGGGACCCTGAATGCGAAGAAGAAGCGACATACTTAGGTAGTTGCCTTCAGATTCCTCGCTTGGGATTGAAGTGGGCAGTGCATCAGGGATGGGGTATCAAGTCTATTGCGCAGCACTTTGGGGCAAGCGAAGACCTTGTCCGATTTCGAGGCAATATGACTGGCATTCAGATTCTTAGCACATGACACTTGGACAGTATGCGTGCAGTACCTAATGGCGTCACCTTTGCTCACCTTAGGCAGGATGCAACCCTAAAATGAAAAACTCCGTTTCGCTTTTGAGCCAATTGCGCGGTCGTCACAATCAGGGATTGTTTGCAATTGTAGGATTTCTATGTGGATTGCTCCTTTTCCCCTTGGTTACACAAATTGAAGGGGTAAATGACTTTCTGGGGAATTTGGTACCAGAAGCAGTTGGGATTATTTTTACGGTCGCAATTATCGACCGCCTTAACATATGGCGAGAAGAACAGCAACTGAAGAAACGTCTGGTCGAGCAGCTTGGCAGCAGAGTGAATGCAGTTGCTGTTGCCGCCGCAGAAGGGTTGTGGGCTAATGGCTGGTGGTCTGACGACACTTTGGAAGAGGCACATTTGGAACGTGCTGATTTGCGCGGTGTCGACTTCGGAAAAGCAAATCTAACAGGAGTCCGCTTTCATCACCCTCGTTATGGCGCGGCTCGTTTCGACGAAACGACGATTATGCCAGATGAGTCAAAATGGAGTCCAGAAACGGACTTAGCAGTCTTCACCGATCCCGAAAATTCACAGTACTGGCGCGGTCACGGTTTGCGCGGTAAATCGCTGGTTGGCAAAAACCTAGAAAACGCGAATCTCAAATGCGCAGATTTAAGAGATTGCGACCTTAGAAAAGCAAATCTGCGCGGCGCAGATTTGCGCGGTGCTCAAATGCAGGGCAGTAACGTATGGCAAGCAGATCTCACAAATGCTCGATTTGATGAGACAACATATCTGCCTGATGGGACTTTGTGGGCAGAAGGTGCTGATCCTTCAGCTAAGCCCCTTAGCTAGCGCGTAACTGCTATTTTATTTCTTTGTGCGCTTTGGCTTAGGCTCAGGTTTCCTAACAATGTACACGAAATCTATTACAACTCGTTCCCCGTTGGCTGTTCCGACTTCAGCTTTAACAGACTTCTTGAGCCCAGGTGATACTTTTTCGAGATCAGTTACGGTAACACCCCAAGCTAACGCGATAGCTTCAAGTGTGGCACCGTACAATGATTTGCGATCAAAATCGGACCCTAATTTGGGCCACATTATGTGCGGATAGGTTTCGTATCTACCCGTTTGAAGGATACCAGGAACGCCAAGCTCAGTTACAAACGCATTGGGTTCTAGAGTTATGGGACCTACTTCACGTTCAGTTAGGGAAAGAGAACTGGAAAAGACTATCCGGATTTCGTCGTAGGGCAACTGCATATTTGCGATGTCTTGAAAACTCAACCATCCTATCGAACTCCTCGCAATAGGAAGTTGGGAAGTTGAGGCACCAAAAGCACGAACAACTGCCGCCGCATCATTCAACCTCTCGTGATCATCGGAAAGGTGATGCAAGATGTCGGCTTGTTCGGTACACCAACTGGATAACACGGAGGATTCTGCCTTAGGAATGCCAATGTGGCGTGCTGCTGTGTAGGATTCGCCAATAAGTATTCCAACTACCCCGGTCAGCTCACTTGACCTAAAGCCACCAATCGTAACAACTCCTCTTGCCACATACTCGAAAATCTCATCATCTTCAATTTGGTTCAGTAAACCAAAGTCATTCCAAGTAACAGCCGCACGTCCGAGCACTTCTCCAGACGGATGTGTGACGAAGCGCAAATTGTTCGATAACATAGGAAGAGAGGGAAGTTGTTTTTTGAGCAACTTCCTAGCTATTGGACCTTGGACTCGCTTGAGTAGTTCCACGCCATCCATTGTTTTCCAGTCCGAAGCGCTGATCACCTCCTGTTCTTTTCCTTTATCAGCGGCTTGCAAGTTCACATCCAATGCAGGGCAAAGCCATCCCAAGCGCGCTGATAATGTCCATCTGCGTTTATCCTCATGTTCAGAGGAAATAAGATCAGTGTAGGTTTTCTCGCTCTTCAACCACACTCGCACACGCGTCCCACCATCACGACTGCGCTCGTGCTCATGTGCGCGCCTCAAGATTGGACGTGACAGCAGACCCTTTGTGAATTCCAACACCCATGTGTCCTCACGCGCCTTATCCGGACGGCGACTAAACACCTGTACACGGTCACCCCACATGAACACAGAAAAGAATCCAATTCCGTACTTCCCGGTTGACGTAAAGCCCTTCGCCTCCAATCCCGGCAGCTCAGTATGCATGAGGTCAGACCCCCAGAAGGAAGTGCCGAAGTCGAGGAAAGGTCCAGTCAGCACCCCGGGTGACATGCCAATCCCGGTATCTTCAACTTCGATCCAGTGCTGATCATTCTCTACGCCATGCCGCACGAAGATATTGCCCCAGTCCTCTTGCCGATCTTCATAGGTGCGGCGGGCTCTAACTGCGTCAGACGCATTCTGGATAAGTTCACGCAATGGAACCAGCACGTCCTTCCCATACAGTGCTTCGCCACCAAGGTTTGAGACCAACCGCGCAACGTCACCAACCTTGATCTGTGCATCGACCGGTTCCCATCCTGTCGTTCCCACCAGCTTTACCAGACGTTTTGGCTCTTCGACGGATGATACACCGCGAGCGGCTAGTCGCGGTCTCCTTGTATCGGCAAGAAGAGAGTCTACTTGCCGTAATTCACGATCGACCATTCTGAGTGTGTCATAACAGAGCCACCACGCTTCTACGTCGTCTACAGAAAAAGCACTCTTCGATGTATAAACAAGTCGATCGTCTTCCAGCCGAGGTTGATAAAGCTGCTCTTGAAAGATCCAGTGTTTTTCACCGTCAGCATGAGGTTTTCGCAGCGCGCGCAGGAAAGCAGGAGCACGGCGATCATCCAAATGGCACGCATCAGCCGCGCGCAAAATACATGCGAGTTTGGTTGGATCAACTGCCCAATCATTTGGGAATTCACCCGGGGCACCAAGGGACGGAGCTGTAAATCGTTCCCGTAGTTGGTCGACTGACCACCAATGACTGTGAGCGATCCTTCCGATAATCGACCCATACGCAGTGCGTAAATCTACATCATCAATCAAGTAGAAGTCGGTTGCTGTGTGCTCATCTTTCCAAGCAACCAGCGCTAAACGTTCCGCATGTTTTGCGTGCAGTTCTCGCAAAACGCTTCTTGTTACTTCGGTTTCAGTCTCCTGGTCTGGATGACTGATTTCTTCGGCTGTTGGTGTATGCCCTAACCGCTGTCGAAGTTTGGCGACAACGGTGTCCTTCCATACTTTGTTGTTTCGTAATTCATCGATCCCGTCAGGATATGCCGCAAGTCCAAGTCCCAAATCATGGATTAGAAATGCCCCACCCAAAACAAACCCCTCTGCAGGAGTAAGAGGATATTGCTCATCCACAATAATGTTCGCCATATCCCATAAAGCATCTATATGAGTTATATCGTGAACCGTGAACTCTGGTAGACTTCGGGCAATCTCTCCCGCCAATGTTTTTGCGCGATCATGAAATCGCTCGAAGGCATTACGAAGGCGCTCACGATGAGCAGCGTCGGGATCATGTCCCAATTGGGTAGCCAGTGTATGCTGCCAAATCGTTGTGTTTTCGTAGCTAGCCATGCGCGCCTCAAATCGATAGAGATGAAATGTACTTAGCGAATGATGATAATGATCTTATCCAAATTTGCGAATCCATTTGTAAGAGCTTTTGTATTGGCGTTCGTGACGGGTAAATCTGCATTCCGAGATAGCAATTGTTCGACGGTACTATTCGCCGAAACAAAAAAAGAAGCTAATGCGGCTAGGTACGCTTTGTCAACGTCTTGAGCTCCAATTCCCGGTCGAACTATGTACGCATCGCGGCTTCGTCAACGCATCCATGCCCATCGCCGTGAAGGTCAATAATCGTCCTGCTTCATCTTTCGTTGGTGCGGATGTCCTGCTTAACATTAAGGCAAACTTAGCACAGCAATAACCGAAAAACGGTGAACACTCTTCTGAAGTGTTCACCATTTCCATTTCCCGTAATCTCCTTATTTCGTGGCGCGATTTAAGGATTTCCGTTCATGTCGGCGCTGCCGGTAAGCGCGCCAGCGTGCCTGATCGGACTCATGGGTGCGGGGGCGTCCGCTGTGTGGGCTGTATTCCCAGAACGCCCGCTGCTCCGGGCGTTGGTAGGGCGTTCCGGTGACCACTTTTCAACGGCTTGCGGCGGTTGATACGCCCACTGATCGCGCTCCATTTCACGGTGAACGGCAGCGGCTTTCACGCCTGCGGGCGCATCGCGCCATTCCTTGTTCGAGGGGAGCGCGACGAGTTTTTCCCAAATCGCTTGGCGAAAAAATGGCACGAAGTCTGGGTGCTGCGTCGGGTCGTCGCTGGCGTGTTCGTAGAGGTCAAGCGCCTTCAGGTAGCGCACATCAATTTCTGCCCGCCGCTTGAGCGTTTCCACGATCAGCGACTCCAACCGGAAGCCGATCCCGATCGTGAACACGGGCGGCATCAAGCTTTCCAGCAGCCCGATCCCGCTCTGCCAGTTAGCGACAAAGACAAATACGCCCGCGATCCCCGCCAGCAGCAGTGGAATACTAAACCAGCGCCAGCTTTTCGCACGGGTTGTCCGCTGCCCATTGGTCATGCCGTGTAAGACCATGAACAGCAGCATCGACGCTTCGGCAAGAAAGATCATGGCGATCTGGTGGGCAACGGTGTACGTCGTGAGGTCAAGCACGATCCCGGCGGTTGCTTCCGGGGAATAGCTGTGCGAGGCGAGCAGTCCCATGTGCGTGATGATATGGGCACTGGAGATGATCAGCGCGGCGACAAAGACGAGAATCGCCAAGTAATCAAGCACCGTGAACACTGAGCCTAATTCGCGCTTGAAATCGTCGCGTTTGGGGCGATGCCCTATGCGCGCTTTGACACGCTCAATCGCCTTTTCGCGTGCCGGCTCGTACTGGTCGCTGTTGAGCGGCTTGATCGCCAGCATGTCACACCTCCGTGCTGAACTGGGCTTCGAGCCAATCGGCAGCTTTCAATCCGCCAACGGCTAAATAGAAGTCGTTGAGGTCTTTTCCTGTAGGTACTTGGATTACCTTGATGGATCGGCTCAGGCTCTGGAGTTCGGCTGCGGCAGTCTGCCCAGCAGGATCGTTATCGACACGCACCAGCACTTCCGGCGCGGATTGCAGATACTTCCACCAGCGGCGGTTGAGGTGTTTGTGACTCGCGCTGCCGAGCGATACGCCGGAAATATCGACATACTGCGTCCGCTCGATCTGCTGCACGATCAACGCGTCGAATTCGCCCTCAGTAATCAGCACCCGCCAGCCCGGTATCACCTGATCCGCGCCGTAGAGCGTCGGACGGCTCCCATCAATGGCGAGATACTTGGGCGATCCTGAAAGGCGGCGAACTTTCACGCCCCACAGTGCGCCCTCGGCAAAGTGTGGGATGGTGATGCCGCATGGCACACGGCGCGGCTTGCCGTCGTCTTTGCGCCAATCCGGATAGATCACCCGCCCATACATCGCATCCTCTGGAGAGGCGGCGGGAACAAATCCCAGCCGTGCCGCTCGAATCGTCTCCTCATGCAGTCCTCGCTCGTTGAGCAGATAGCCCAATACAGTTTCACCGCGATCACTCCACAACACCTGTTCCGCACGCTGAATGATCGACTCGGCGCGGTGCTGCCAATCCATCGGCGGCGGTTCGCTGAAGGCTTCAGTCTGTGGGTCTTGTGCAGCTTTTCGAGAGGGAGCGGCAGTTGTGTCGAGATTCGCCCATACGCTTAACTCTCGGCACGTCGTCTTGAAGTCCCATGCGTGATATTTCATCGCAAAGGCGATCACGTCGCCGCCAGTATTGCACGCCGCGAAGCAGCTCCATCGCTTCTTTGCTACGTGTACCGCAAAACTGGGCGTGCGGTCATTGTGAAAGGGACATTTTCCCGTAAACCACGCGCCCGATCGCTTCAGCGGCACATACTGACCGATATACTGCACGGGATCGACCTGCTCCCGGATGTGTTCTGCTGATGTATTCATTGAGTGACCTCACTACCTTCTGAAAAACCTGATCACACAGAATCGGGAATCAGGAATCGGGTTTTTCAAAACTTGATTCTTTCCGATCGGGTTTTTACTCCTCGGCAAGCTGGTACACCTTCGTCGTCGGACCGCGCCCGACTCGGCGTTCACTCTCGGTGAGCATTCCATCGCTGAGAAGTGCCTCAATCGAGGCGTAGCAGGCTTTGCGGTTGCGACTTCCTAGCTGAAGATGAATTTCACGGCGGGAGAGCGGCGCATCGGCGCGGGCAAGCAGACTGATGATGGTTTGCTCCGTCTGACTGTCGTCGCTGCGAGAAAGATCGAACAACAGGCGGTGCAGCGATTCGCGCCAGCGTTCGGCAGTCTGCTGTCCGCGTGCCCAATGCCCGATCGCAATCACAGGAACGCCGCTCTGACCCGGCTGCCAATCGAGCGCGGCGAGTGTGATCGCGACCTTCATTGCTAACTTATCGAGCCGCCCGTAATTGCCTTTCACCCGCTCATCCAAGCCGCGATCCGGGGCGCAGAGCGCGTGCAAGGCATCGGCGTAGCGGTTGTATGCCTCAAGTGCATCCTGTGTGATCTGAAGGCTTAAGCTGGGGAATGCGGGCGGTTCGCCTTCATCATCGAGCCGTGCGGTGGCATCTCTGTACGGTGGAGTCGGAAGCGCGCAATCCAGTTCGATCAGGCGCTGCACCAGTTCGGAGGGCGGATCGAGATCGGGAACGAGTGTCGCTGGGCTGCGCGGGATGTGCGTCTCGGTGGGGGTGATCAGGGCAAAGCGCGCCAGCATCCCGTCGTGCCACTGCTCCTGCCCGATATTCATCCCCAACCGCGCCGGGGTGGTCGCGCCGAACAGTGACAGCGCCGAATCGCGGATGATCAGCTTGCCGTCTGAGCGCAGTTCGCGCTCGACCTGCTGACGGGCGTCGAACAATTCCAGCAGATTTTCGACCAATCCGGCCATGTAGTTCTTCTCGGAGAGCAGCCGAGTTGCCTCATCGGTGATGATTGCGCGCTGTGCCGCAAACTGCGTCCCGGCATTTTCGATCCGCTGGTCATAGGCGCTGAGTTGATCGAAGTTTGCTGACCGATTGCCTGCGAGCTTGTATAGCAGCAGCTCGGGCGAATTTTGCGAGGCGATCAGCAAATGCGGTGCGACCTTGCGCAGTAAATCCTCGACCGCGCGGAGGGTGGTCGTTTTCTTATAGTAGGTGGTCGGCGCGACCAGCAGCATGTACAGGTGAGGCTTGAGCGATTCATAATTGAAGTTCAACCGGAGCCGACCGGCGATCACGACGGCTGCCGTCCACAATGCTCCCGCCTCCAAAAACAAGGCGCTGCTCATGCTGGCGCGGGTTTTCAGCCAACCGATGCAGTCATCGATCCAACTCCCCGCCGAGGATGCCGCTTGAATCGCCTCTTGGCTCAAGGCGGCGCTGGTCGGCAGCGCGGGGATCATCGGCGTGGCAGCATCCTTGCGGCTCAGCTTGGGCGGCGCGGCTTTCGGATCGAGTTCCAACACGCGGCGAGATAACTCTGCATCAGCGTTGACGAGTTCGCTCAATATTCGCCAATGCTCCGGATTTTGCGGCTTGAGCGTATGAAGGAGCAGATTTACCCAACCGGTGAGCGGCAGATCAGCGGGGATGTCCATTTGAGCGAGCGCCCGCCGGAGCGCATACGCTTCAAGAGGGGAGATGTTCGGAATCGTCATCGGCGCGCCTCTTGGACAGCACCCATGACACGAAATGCGAGAGGATTCATGTTGAGCAGCCTTTCACTGACGTCAAGTTCGATGCTGCTCACTGTGCCATGACTCGCTATAGCAACCCGGTGCAATTTCGCACTTTCATGGCGGGAGTTTTCGACTTTGTGAGTACTATCAGTTGATCTAGAAATTATGATGGGATAGACCTGCAGTGGAAATGAGTACGAATTGAAGATGGGCAAATCCGTTTTGGCTATCCGAAACTTACTGGCTGTGCCTCAGTTTTTCCGTTCAGCATTTGAAACATCCCGCAAACAAAATATACTTTTAGTACTTCATGCCTTCACCGGAGGTTTCAATGTCCAGTACTGCTTTTGACCAGCTTGTTGAATTGTTAGTTCCTATTATGGCAACGGAAGCAGACCGCAGGGCACTCGTAACGAAGGCACTTGGTATTGATTTTCCCTTACGTCGATCGCTGGACTATACTGGCACCGCGTTCGCTTCTTCCGTAAATGTGCTGGAGCGGCTGTATGATTATGGGCAAATGGATGACGGGCGGACCGCCTTGGCCATTTTTTTGAGTGAGGCAAAGAAACAGCTTGGCGTGGATAAGCAGACGCAGATCGATCACCTTCTGCGCGAAATCGAAAGGAAACGCGGTAGGGCGGTAAGCGACGTGCCCGCCGCGCAACCTTCAACAGCTCACACACATGCGCTATCCAGTACTGTTGTCAAACCTGTACACTTCTGCATTTCATATGCGCGTAATGACGGATTTGATTTTGCCAATACCCTATACGACTTACTCATAGACTGCGGGATACGTCCTTGGATGGACACACGCGACATTCCCCCTGGTGCTGATTGGAATGAGCATATTGATACTGCGCTGCAAAAAGCACAGGTTGTCGGGGTTGTCCTCACACCGAAAGCGGTACAATCTAGGCAGGTGCAAAGTGAGTGGATGGATGCACTCAACCGGAGAGTGCCAATCATCCCGATGCTAGTGCAAGACTGTACGGTACCGCGCTTGCTCAGAACTTACAACTGGATAGATTTTCGTGGCAGCACCGTTCCGAAGCCGGACAAATTGTCCAATCTGTGCCGCCAAATTCATCTCCTGATCAATTCAACTACTGAATCGACATACACAGCACTCTTATCACCTCGCATGACAAGCATAACACCCATCGTCGATACATCGGATGCGCAACCTTACGTATCAAGTACCGAATCCACGCTGCCAAATGCTCGATCAAGCAATGATGTTAGCGAACTGGAGCGCTTAGTTCCATTCTTGCGGCTGTTTGAAGCGGAAACCATCACCGCACTGCGCATCAAAGATCGCTGGCGCGACAGCATCAGCCATGAAAAGGCGGAATGGTGCCGCGTGCCCATCGCCAAGATGAACAACAACGAGACGCGCGAAGTGCACTTCTGGTCCGAAGCGGACGGCAATCACGCCATGATTGCCGGCTCAGCAGGAAGCGGTAAGTCGGAACTGCTCACGACGCTGATCCTTGCGCTCGCCGTCCGCTATGACCCGACCATCGTCAACTTCGTCTTGATCGACTTCAAAGACGGCACCGCGTTTGAGCCATTCAAAGATAAACTGCCGCACGTGGTCGATGTGGTCACCAACCTGCGCGGCAACGCCGTCGGGCGTATGTTTGCCGCGATCAACGCCGAACTGAACCGCCGCCAAGCCCTGAACAATCGCTTTGACGTGACGGATATCGTCGCGTACCGGACGAACGGGTGGCATCTGCGCCCACAGGCAAGCCCATATCCGCACTTGTTCATCGTGATCGACGAATTCGCGGAGATGATCGCCAACAATCCCGAATACAGATCCCAGTTGGACAGCATCACCCGCTTGGGGCGCTCATTAGGTGTTTCCCTGATTTTGGCGGCACAGCGTCCGAGCGGCGTGACCAATCAGATGCGCGCGAATATCAAAATGAAGATTTGTCTGCGCGTCGAAACCGAAGAAGAAAGCTCGGAACTACTACGCATGCCCGATGCGGCGTATCTGCCGAGCATTCCGGGGCGCGGCTATCTCCAAATCGGCAGCGAGAGCCTAGAGCTGATTCAGGCGGGCTTTTCGGGCGAAACATACAGCAACCGACCCGATTATGACCCGCGTGAGCGCTATCTTGACCGAGAATTTGTTTGGCGTGATGACCTCCAGAATGAGCGTGACGAGATCGTCTCGGATGTGTTGATCCGGCGTCTGCACCAAGCCGCAAAAGAAGCATACGGCGAAAAACCGACTTGGCGCAAACCTTGGCCCGACCCGCTCCCGGCGGTGCTTTACCTAAACTCGCCCGAAAACCTCGAAGTCGAGCACATCGATCACGGTGAGCGGGAGTACGCGCAGGACGATATGGACGAGGGCGCGGCGTTCGTTTTGGCACCCGCCATCAACCGATGGCTGACCGGGCGCTGGACGGATTACCCCGCTGAATTCAAGTGGAAGTTGAATGCGATGCGGACAGTAGTTGGGCTGCTGGATAACCCCAGCGAAGCGCGTCTGCACCCGCTCAAGATCGACTTCACCAAAGGGCATCATGTGATCTTCGGCGCAGCGGGCTACGGCAAGAGCATTTTTGTGCGCTCGGTGCTGACCGCGTTGATCGCCAACCATGCGCCGGATGTGCTGCACATTTACATCATGGATTTCGGCAATCGCAGTTTGCAGGTGTTCGAGAATGCGCCACATGTCGGGGATTACATCACAGGCGATAAACCTCAAACCCCAGAAAGGGTCGATCGGCTCCTGCGCATGCTTGATCAAGAGGTTGAACAGCGCCGCCGTATCCTCAGCACGTCGGACGATTTCATCACTTATAACCACGCACAGTCTCAAAACGGTACGCCGGAGAATGTCCTGCCGGCGCTGCTCGTGGTGATCGACAACTTCGCGATGATTAAAGAGAATTACGAAGTTCACCTCGAAACCCTAACGGTGCTGATGCGTGAAGGTCTTGCGGTCGGTTTGTATTTCCTGATCACCGGCGAGCAGTCGAGCGCTGTCGGTCGGCTTTATAACCTAATCCCGGAACGCCTCACCCTTAAGCTGTCGGACGACAGCGAATACGCGCAAATCGTCGGACGCGGCGCGTGGATGGTTGAAGAAGTCCCCGGCAGAGGGTTCAAGCGGCGAGATCGCGTCCCACTGGAGATGCAGGTCGCGCTGCCGATCACGTTGCCGGATGAAGCGGGCAGCGATGAGGAAGCCAGCGATACCGATAACTTGACGCGTTTCTTGCTCACGATCGCGGATGGCGTGCAGAATAATGCATCACGCTATGACGGACGTCTTCCTCCATCGATCAGGGTGCTAGACAAGCAAGTCGCGCTTAATGATGTTTTGAGCGATTTCGCGCAAGAATTCGCTTCACAAGCATCAGGTACAGGACAGCGACAGCACGCCGTGGTGGTAATCGGACGCAATGAATATGATCTGCGCCCAACACAGATCACGCTCGATCAAAGACCGCATTTTGTTGTAAGCGGTGCACCCGCATCCGGGAAAACAACCGTCTTGCTCACATGGATTGTCGCGCTGGCAAGCCGCTACACCTGCGATCAAGTCGCTATGGTGCTGGTGGATCATCAGGGAAACTTGGGCGATTATGGCAGCAGCAATGATCAATACCGCCTTGACCAACTGCCGCATATGCTGACCAAACACGTCATCAGCGAAAAAGACGACCTTGAGATGCTGGTTAGACATCTTGTATACGAATACCACCAAGCGCCCAAACTGCGCCCAAAGGAGCGCGAGCTTTTCATCCTCATCGACAATTACGACGACATTGAACAACTTGATCCGGCTGTATCAGGCATCAGCACGATGCGCCGCCGTTTGGGGTATTTGGCGCGCCGGTACGGACGACAAGCTCATCTGCACTTCGTAATAGCTGGGACACGTTACGGTTTCGCTGGCGATGAGTTACTACGTTCGGTGGGCAGTGGGCACTTCGGGCTAGCAATGGATACAGATGCCGCAGAAGGGTCGCCGTTTCACGCGTATGTGCCCCGCGCGTACCGCAACTCGATTTTGCCGCGTGGACGCGGTTTCGTGGTGACGCCGGGCAGCGTTTCGGTTACGCAGGTTGCGATCCCGTATTATGACGAAAACGAACGGGCTGAAGAACTTGACCGCTGGTTTGAGATCGTGTGTGAGCGCAATGAAGGCTTGTCGGCGGAATGGCTGGAACTGCCGAAAGAGCTTGCGCCAGATGCGAATACGCTGAGCGTAGACAGCCGCATAACGGCGACAACTGATATGTCGGTGCTGCGGCTTACGGCTGCACAATATCAGAACTTACTCGAAGCGCTGGCGAGCCGACTGAGACTCACGCCGGATCAGACAGAAGAATCTGTCAAAGTATCATTCCAAGATATCAGTGGACATCAAAAACTGATCAATATCGCCACTGGGTTCGGGATCGACGTTCAAACGGTGATGAATGCACCGCGTCCCAAGCCGCCGTCTGACACGCCGCCGATTGAATCAACAGAGAACTAAAGAGGAAACATTGTGAACGACCCTTTCAGCGATCTCCATACGTTCCTCGAAAATAACCATACGCACACGATGCTGACGCTTGTACTACACGGAAACGAAAATCCCGTGTTGGTACGCTCTGACCTTACCGTAAGAGGCGTTGTCGATGCCGCCAAACGCAAGCTTGGACGTGAAGAACAAGAAAAACGCTACGCTCTGTACCTCCATGACGACCCGCTGCCTCCCGGAAAGAAAATCAGTGAACTGGTGAATGCGGGCGAACTCACGCGCCAAAGCAAGGTGATCATGCGCGTGGCGTCTGCTGGAACACGCCTAAAAGGGTTTCAACTGGTTATCGTTGATGCTGCTACCCAAAATGAAATCGAGGCGTTGACTCGTTTTCCCGTAACAATTGGACGTCGAACGCCAGACACGCCCGATGTCGTTGATGTGAGCGAAAGCGGCGGCAAATCGATCTCACGCCGCCATGCGGAAATACGCGAAGAAGGTGGACAGTTCGTGATCAAGTGCTTAAGCGAACGCGGGCTTACGGTCAACGGTGAACTACTAGCAGAATCGCAGTCGGCACAATTGACGTTCCCGGCGGACATTGCTTTGACAACAAAATCCGGACTGCTTAGGATCGAAAAACGCGCAACGTCGATCGCAAGTACGTAGCGCTTATACGGATGGGGAGCGGAAACGATTGTGGATCGCTAGGCTTTTGAGCGCTTGACCGGAACCGTCATCGCCAGAAAATACAAACTGCTTCGGCATATTGCGACGACAAAAATGTCGGTCGTCTATCAAGCAGTTGATATTCGCACCATGACTGCCGCCGCTCTGAAAATCCATCTTTCCGAAGACCCGCGTCAGCTTCGGCTCTTTGAGCGTGAAGCCGAATTGGCGCGGTTGCTACGACACCCGCATATTGACTCCTGCCTCGATCATAATTTGTCGGGGATAAGCGTCAACGGGCTGAATATCCGGTACATTGCGCTTCAATGGGTCGATGGAATTTCGCTTCACGCTATCATCGAACGCAATCGCATGACTTCTGCGACGATTGATCTGGCGCAAGCGTCGGTGCTGATTCGACAGATTGCGGAAGCGCTCAGACGCGCACCAAAACCGGATTATTCACCGCGATGTGAAACCAACCGATATTCTGGTGGATATGCGGCGCGGCGCGATGCTGATTGACTTCGGGATCGCGCGTATCAAACCAGAGCACACAGACAGCGCGAAGCCGATCGCAGACACGATCGGCAACCGGGTCGAGAGCCTTGGCATTCTTCCCGACAAACGCGGCGGCTTGGGCGCTGTACGGTATCGCTCTCCTGAACAAGTACTGCGCCTCGAGGATATTTCGGAATACTGTGATCAGTATTCTTTGGCGATCGCTCTATACGAATATGCGACGAACGGCGTTTCACCCTATCAAGAATGGATGGTTACACAAACCAAAACCGGTCGCTTAAATGACGCTGAATATCTCAAGAGCATGTGGAACTCGGCACATTTACAGGGATCTGTGACGCCGCTGCACCAGCTCCGCCCCGATGTT
>JAPKMU010000095.1 GCA_026645745.1 Anaerolineae bacterium
CGGAGGACGCGCGCGCAAAAATCGCCCCAATGCGTGCGACATACACAACAATGCCATTAACCGTTCTGGAGGGCATTCTCGATATGGCGCGCGCCTTGGAGGTAATCGGCGACCTCCACGAGGCGCAAGAGTTATTTGCGTACATTCGCGACAAAGACCCGCAGGGGGTCTTGGGCAAAGCCGCCGCCGAAAAACTTGCGGCGCTCACCAATTAGGGTGCGCCGCGCGTTAAGCTTTTCTGTGTTGACAAGCCGCTAATAGACGGGACATGATCCAGCGTGATCGTGTCCCGTTTTTGCTTTCATGGAGGCTGACAATGCGCGACGAACTTGATCTCAAAAGCCTAAGCGAACAGGGCATACGGTATCGGCAGCGCGTGCGCCTTTCTAATCGCCTTCGCATTGCAGCCGTGATAGGGTTCATCCTCGTTTCTCTAGGACTCCCACCACCCCCAGCGCCCCCACGATTTGACCTGACGCTTCCACCATCCCCCGAATTTACGCGTTTTGACTTGATCTTTGTCGCGCTCCTGCTCGGTCTTACGGGTGTGTTCGCAGCCGCCGAGTACATGGTCTGGCAGCTCAACGCGGCATTTCGTCAGCAGATGCCAGCATTCACAGCGTTTTTGCGCGGAATGTTTCCACAAATGCCCACCCCAGAAGCAGCGCGCAAACTGCCCACCTATGGGAATTTCCCTTTTAGTTGGAAACGGGTATTTCTTGTCCTCACGCTGATCGTGATCGCCGGACTCTACTTCTTACATTTCTACCTTTGGCTCAGTGGGAATGCTGTTTCGCTCGGCGGGCTGATTGTCGTGTTCTGGATCATCTACGCGCTGCTGCACCAGATGCGTCCGCGTTTTCGGCGCACGGGGCTTTATGAGCGGATTTACAACATGATTTATGTTGAGCGGGATTACACGAATGCTGCGGCATACATCACGTGGATAAAGAAGGGCAGCTTCAGTCCGCGCCTGTTCACGTTTGAACCGGAACTCTTCACCGCTATGGGTGAATATGACCGTGCAGAAACCTTCTATTGTCGAATGCTTGCAATCGCACTCACACGCGGACACGAGGCGCAAATCATCGGATTAGGCAGCTTGATCGCCGTGTGCCGCTTCGATCAGGGATACGAAGAAGATGCCATCAAGCTGCTTGAATGGCTGATCCAATTGACGCCGGTTTTGCCCATTAGCTATGGCACACTCGCCGATCTCTACAACCGGATGCCAGACTCGCCGAGTTTGTCACGCCCGCTCGCTTTGCTGGACGCGATAGATCGCTTAGGGTATAAGTCATTGGGCAGCACACGGCAGATCAGTTATTACATAACACGTATTCAGCGGGCTTGGGCGCTGGCACGCTTAGGACGGCGTAAAGAAGCAGAAGCAATACTTGTCCCCCTCGTTCAATCAAAGGTGAATTTTCCGCATGACTACGCACTGCCGATTTACCGCAGCACGGCAGCGGCTTTCGCGGCGATGGGCGATTGGGCTTATGCGAGGGCACTCTATACTCAAATTCACAACATTGACCCGAACGGCGCGGCAGGGCGCGAAGCCGCTGAACATCTCGCAAGGCTAAACGGATAAGTTCATAGAGGCTGACAATGCTGGATCGGTTGAACCTTGAAGAGATGCGAACTCAAGGGACACGTTGGAAACACAGGCGCGGAGCGCTGCGCGCGTTATGGATCGCGCTCGGTGTTGTAGCGGTCTTCATTTTGGTGATCCAAACTGCCGCTACTGCGCAGCCGCCGCTAACCCGCAATCAGGAACAAACGAAAGACTTGATCCTGTTGATCTTGCTGATCGCATTTTTCATACTCGTGATCGTCGCGTACCTTCCCATACGGGCATACAACCGTAATGCCGCGCGCATAAAGGTGCAGAACGCCGCCGAGCAAGGCGCATACATCAAAGAATGTCTTGAAGAAATGAAAACGCATCACCCGTCGCTGCGGCATGGGCGCGTGGATGGTCACGGCTTGATGGTCGGCGCGGAACTCGTGATGGATGAAGCGCGCACCCCCGCCAAGCCGATCCGCGACCACGTGGAGCGCATTGCCATCGACAACGGCTTGCTGATCCTCGGCGCGGGCGAAAGCTCACTGCGGTTCTGCCCGCCGCTGATGATCGACCGGGAAACGGTGCAGGCAGGGCTGGAGCGCTTCGAGGCGTCGCTCACACAGGCAGAACATGAAGCCGAACTGCTGTAAAGGGTTTGAACCGGGTGGTCGTTAGCCCCTCAGCCCAGCTTGTGCAGGGGTGAGGGGGCAGCACTAACACGTTCCGCTAATTGACAGACTTCAACCACGCCATCCCGTCTTCAAGTTTGCTGAAGACCATGATACGCAGCCCTTTTTCGTAGAACTCGTTAATGAAATCGATCATCACGGCGCGGAATGCGACTTCGTCCGGGACGACGATCGCCCAAGCTGACCAACCCGCAGCCATCATTTGCGGCAGCCACACGCCAAAAATCCAAGCGTTATGTTCGTCCTCGATCGGGTGTTGAAGCCCTCGATTATCCGAAAGCCACTTCTTCGCGCCGTTCGTCTTGAGGGTTTGATAACCCTTGGAGAGGAGTTCTTGCCACTGGTGACTCTGCATTGCCGGGGTGATATGGTGGTGGATGATGCGGTTCTCTTGATCATAAAAGAGCTGCGCATATTCCGTATCGAGGAGCTGTAGTTCAGGCATTTTCTCGTTCTCAAGAACAGGATCACAGGTAATTGTCTTGATGATACGTCCAAGAATTATTGAGAAACCGTTAAGATGACGTTTGAATCACAATATATGATTATTGTCCTGCGGCGGGTATGATTAATCAGGTGTGATGCGAACGATTGTGCATTCATGTTGATAAACGCAGCCCCTTTATGACTCTGTGTCCGATTCTTTTGTTCAAACAAGAATTCAGGTTGATATCGATGAATTAGTGTCCACACATGAATTCCGATACATTTATTACGGCGCGCGTAACGTCGCACCAGAATCATGACCTCCGTCGTGAAAGTCGTGAATTTTGACATGGTATACTTCAAAATGGTGCAACTTTAGCGCCGTCCCATGCGTATATTGAGGCGACGAATGCGTGTGAAAACCAACACGCAGTACGGGGAGTTCTTGTGACAGAACAACAAGGATACACCACCGATCCCGTCATTCTCGAATGGGTGAACGCGGCAGTCGAAGGGGATCAAGATGCGTTCGCGGAACTCGTGTATGCGTTCCAAGACGCAGTTTACAACCTGTGTTATCGACTGCTCGGTGAACGTGGTGAGGCAGAAGACGCGGCGCAAGAAGCCTTTTTGCGTGCTTACCTGAATCTCAACCGTTACGATCCTTCCCGTTCGTTTAAGACATGGCTTTTGACGATTGCCTCGAATCACTGCATTGATCGCTTGCGTCGTCGAAAGGTGCATTTTCTCAGCATTGATGAGCCGCTGCCCAGTCTATCACTGCGGGAAGATGAACCGGAACCGGAAGATGTAGCAATCACGCGGGAGCAAAGCAAGGCGATGCAGAAACACTTGAATGAACTCCCGCCAGATTATCGAGCGGCGGTCGTCCTGCGCTACTGGTACGACTATTCGTATGTCGAGATTGCGGATATTCTGGATACGACCGAAAGCGCAATCAAGAGCCGGTTGTTTCGGGCGCGCCAATTATTGGCGGAAAAACTCAACCCAAAACCGGCGCTCGGCACGATGACCACCCCTCTGTTGGAGAAGGCATAGGCGATGGCGAATCAACGGCAGCGGCAGATCATGCAAGAGGCGATTGACGAGCAGGTGACTCCTGAGCGGCTGCGACAGCTTCAGCAGTCGATGGACACCGATCCCGATCAAGCCGCCGAATATAACCGACTCAGGCAGGTCGACCGCTATTTGAAGACCGCGCCTATGGAACAAGCGCCGGAAGGCTTGGCGCTCAGGGTGCTGGCACGGCTGGCGGAGGGCTTGCAATCGCAGACGATGATGCGCCCTACCAGTCTAGCGCTGGCGATAGGACTGGCAGCGGTCGCGCTGGCGCTAATGCCGATGATCGGCATTCTGGGATCGCTGCTGATCAGCGCACTGGGGAATGCGGCGGTGCTGTCGGCACTGATTTCTCAAGTGGTGAGTCTGCTGGCGACGATAGCGAACACGATGAGCAGTGTGGTTGAAAGCGCACAAATGCTGCTGCAAACCTATCCTGAAGCTCCAGTCGTGATCGTCACGCTCGTTCCGGCGGCACTTTTCTGGATTTGGCGGGCATCGCGGAATAACCGCTCTGCCACTGAACCGTAATCTGTAGGGGAGAACATCCCATGAGCCGAAAATCACTCCCCGCAGCGGCGCTGCTCGTGATCGTCGTTGTGGCGGCGGTCGCGGTGATCGTCTGGATCAATCGGTTAAATGCGCCGCCGGTGATTGACATGACCAATGTGATCTTTGAAGAAGATTACCAACTCACGGGGGCACTAGACGGTGATGCGGTCGTCTTCGGCACACGGATCACGCTTGACGCAAACAGTATCGTCAACGGCGATCTGTCACTGGTCGGTGAAACCGTCGTGATCAGCGGTGTGATCAACGGCGATCTAGCGATTGTGGCATCAGACATTCAGTTTTCAGGCGCGCACATCAGCGGCGATACCGTGATGATGGGGAACAAAATCGCCATCAACGGTAGATTCGACGGCGATTTCTCCGTCACAGGCGAATCGATCACGATTGAGCCGACGAGTGCGTTCAACGCAGATACGAATGTATGCGGAGACGTTCTCAGCGATCCGTTGGTGTTTGTGTGCCAAGACGAAACCGTGTTCGCACCGCTCGAAGCCTTGATCCGCTTGCGCAGCGATGGGCTGTCGTTGGACAGCGCAATCACGCCGCCAGCGGTGATCGCAGTTGGCGCGCTGATGACCGGAATCATGGCGGGCATCACCAGTCTATCGGTAGCAGTTTTCCCGCGTCAGTTCAGCCGGATCGAGGATGCTGTTCGCACGACTCCGCGCCGACTTTTCGGTGTAGGGCTGGCGGTATTCGGCTTGGGCATCGGCTTGACATTGGCGCTCGTCGTCTTGATCGCCATGCTGCCGCCGGTCGGCTTCGTCTTGATCCCGATCTATCTCGCGGTCGGGCTTGGACTGTTGGCGCTGATGATCTCCGGTTGGGTGACGCTGGCATTAGTCATCGGCGAGCGGGTGATCGGTCGCGCGCCGCATACCAGCCGTTCTCATCGCGGCGTTCCCCCCATGCTGATCGCGGCTGTCGGCAGTGTGATCCTTTCGGCAGTTTTGACTCTGTTGGCGCTGCTGCCTTTTGGCAGTGTGATCACAGCGATCACGTTGGCGGGTGTGACGGCTGCGGGAGTGGGTGGGGCAATGCTCACGCGGCTGGGGACACGTCCTCTCAGCCGCGCGACCTTCGTACAGGGGTGATGCTCAAGTGGTTTCGATATTGGCATAGGTGCGGGTGAAATCATGCCGCGCGAGATCATCCCCATGAATAAAATACTGCAAGAATCCCGCATCCCACCACTGCATCTGTAACGCTGACAGCGACCCGATCTCGAATAGAAGCCGCCATTTTTCGACTTCCGCCGGATCGGGCGTTTGATCATCGAATACGGCTTTTCCCTCATGCACTTTTTGCGCCGCGTGCTGTTGATTCGGTTTTGAGAAGGTTTGCGCGTGCCCTAGCAGCAAACCTGTTTCATTGAGATTAGCTGTCTCACGCAGCGCTTGTTCCAGCACCAGATCAGGATAAATCCCTTTTGATTCGTCTTCCGGCGGCATAACGAAATCCTTCGGCAGTTTACGCGCCCAGTCAAACGGCAGGGTGATCGTCCGCCGCATGTGAACGCGATACGCGGGATAATCGGTGCGCCCATCGTTTTCGATCATCCATTCACGCGGAGGGAGCGGAGCGCGCAGCAGCAGCCCCGGACTGCTGTCGTCATAGATCACACGGTGAACCATGTTATAGGCAGGTTCGGTCATGCCATGAAAGAAGTACAACCGTCCGTTGCTAGGCAAAAGTGGGCTGAACCCGAATGGCAGTTCGCTTAAGTTGATCTGCGCGACGAACACGAGATATTTATCGCCGTTTCGCTGCCATGCGATGTTCGGCGGGAGATCAGGCGTGCCGCCGATCCGCGTGCCGCCAATATGCACGCCGTCATCCGGTTCCGCCGCTGTGATTTCAATACAAGACTGCGCAAGCGATTCGATTACAGGGATAACCGCCTCAAAACGATGCGCGCGGCTGACGGTGATCAGGTGATGACGCTGGTCATAATCCAGTGGGAGCATGTAGAATCCTCCAATGTTGAACGGCATGGGTGACTATGTAACCACCCTAGAAAATTGTCGTCACGCACGCCGTCGCTATAATTAACAGCAATGGTCATTCCAACAAGATGAAGGCGGCGCTATGCGACGACTTTGGCGACAGTACAAAGGACTGGGGATTGCTATCCTCGTGCTGACCCTGCTGGGGCTGCATGGTTTCGCCGCCCCATTGGAGCAAGATACCACCGATGTTTTCCAGCGAACCGTTTTTGACACCCGCAACGATCTGGAGCTTCTCGCCGATCAAGTCTTGGGGGTCAACACACGTCCGCAAGGCTGGACAGGCAACATCAGCGTTGATTCACTCTCATTTGTAGCCGATGTGTGGCTGGATAACGAACTGCTGGCAGATGCCGTCTTCGGTGAAGGCGTGCGCCCGCCCGAATGGATCGGCGTTACGGTCACAGTGGCGAATATTCTGGCGCGCAACGTCCGCCATGATCTGGAAATCGCCGCCGATCAAGTCTTCAACGGGACGACACGCCCGCAAGAATGGCGTGGATCGCCGCTGCCAACGGTACGCTGTGACCGCACGCTGCAAAACGTGCTCACCGTAATCAACCTATTTTACGGCATTTCCCCCACCACGCCGGAGTCCGCGCTCAACTACTGCTTGGCGATTAGTGCGGAAATCGAAGATGACTTGATCGAAATCATCTTCACGCTGCCGGAGAATCGAATTGTGCCGGAACAGGGGATCGTCGATGTGCGGCTCGATCTCGATCTGCTCACGTCAACGCTGTTCCCATCGCTGCCGCAAGGCTACATTGGCGATAGTGCGCGCGATAACCCGTCGTACAACGCCAATATCCTGCTCGACCTCGAAACCGTCGCCAATCAAGCGCTTGGGGTTGGCATCCGTCCGCCGGGGTGGTCACTCAGTGTTCCGAGCAATCCGGCAAGCGCGTATCTCACGCTGCGGCGCAATCTCGAACTGCTGGCAGATGCGACCGCCGGACTCGGCGTGCGCCCGCAGGGGTGGCTCGGCGCGAATGCGCTTGACCGCTGCGAATTCAACGCGCGAACCCTCGCTTTGATCAGCAGGATCAACTATCCGAACTTCACCATCGACACGGTGGACGTGAACGCGCCGGATTACTGCGCGCAGGTGACACGCCTCGTCAATGATTATGTCGAAAATCCGCCGGAACTCGACATCGCCGAAGGTGATGCTGAGGAAGTCCGCCGTTTTAGCGCCGAGTCGGATTATGCGTTCGCATATCTCGATGTCGCGGCAACGCTGTACATGGGGACGATGCCCGGCGGCGTGCCCTTCCGCGCCGTGTATCGCAATTACGGCGAAAGTACGATGATGTTTGTAACGGGATCGGATTTCGCGCTGTATATTGATGTGCGCTTCACGAATATGGCGGAAACAGTGTTCCGGTCGCTGCCAACATTTAACGGCGCGGTTCCTGTCGCCTACTGTGATGCGTATTGGTGCAGCGGACCCGGTCCGACTCCGACCCCGACAGGCGGCGGTCCACTCCTTCAGGTTTTGCTCGGTCAAACACCTGTTGCGCCGCCAAATCGTGAAGAACTCGAACTCACCAAGCAGTTGGTGTCATGGGATTACATCCGCGTGACGTACATTAGCGATAATCTGGGGGCGCGCACGGCTCAGGTTGCGCTGGAACTCTGCCCCGCTCCGGCAGTCGATCAACTGGACTGTGAGGCGGTGCTTTCGGTGTTTGACAACGCGACCGGGGTTGAACGCCCGGTGATCAGCCAGTACAACGGGTTGAACGTGTATGAATTCCGCTATGGGTACACACAAAACCTGTTGATTGAAAGCCTCACGTTGTTCTCGAATGACGTGTGGATCAACGACCCAACCATTCGGTAAACGGAGCGATTTCCCGTTCGCGAAGGCTTGCCCGATATTGGCGTCGTGCTTTTTCGCCCCTCACCCTCTCTCCCACGCAAGCGGGGAGAGGGTGAGAGGTCGGTTTTGAATATCGGACAAGCCTCCTGACTACCTCTCCAGCGCTTGCGTTGGAGAAGAAACCTACTTCATTTGAGCGCAATCTCTCTGCGATTTAATCCCCTTGAGCAAAAGAAAGAAGCCCCTTTATGCAGCGCATCACTTCTCGCCCCTATTCACAGCCCGCCGATTTTGAAAAAGTCCGCAATCTGCTTGTTTGTACCTACCCGATCACCGCGCTTGGCGTGAACTGGGAAATCCGACGCTGGGACGGTAAGCATTTTCACAACGATGATCTTTCGTGGAATCCAGACTGGGAGCGCACCCGCCGCTTATGGGAAACCGAACACGGTGAATTGGTCGGCGTGGTCAACCCGGAATATGCCGGTAACTTCTACGTCCAAATTCACCCCGATTACCGTGATCTGGAAAACGAAATGATCGCATGGGCGGAAACCGCGTGCGCGGTAGGTGATCCGCCGTGTGTCGAAACGTTCGCCTTTGATCACGATGCGCCGCGCAACCGGGTATTACGCGAGCGCGGCTTCGTCCGCCAAGACTCGACCGGAACGCTCCGACGGATGCGCTTCGGCAGTCATCCCCTGCCCACCGTCACACGCGCCGAGGGCTATGTCATGAGAGGAACAAGCCTATCGGATGCGGCGGGACTTGCCGCGCTGTTGAATGCCGGATTCAACCGCACCATCCACAACGAGTTGGAAGTAGCGAACTTCATGACCTATTCGCCGTCCTTCCGCCATGAACTCACGCTCGTCGCAGAAGCCGCCGATGGCACACTTGCCGCGCATGTCGGCGTGACCGTCGATCCGAGCTTGCACTACGGCGTGTTCGAGCCGGTTGTCACCCACCCGGATCACCGCCGCAAGGGATTGGCGCAAGCGCTCATGATTGAAGGCATGCACCGCGCGAAAGCGGCAGGCGTGAACGAAATGTTGGTCGATACAGGCGACGACCCCGGCGCGAACGCTTTTTATGACTCGATGGGGTTTGCCGAGGCTTACCTAGGGCATTATTGGAAGAAAACGGGGGTAAAATGACAGATAACGAGATCACCATCGCAAACTTGAAAACGCGTATGGAACACGGATGGCGCGAACTCTGGGACTTCTTAAACGACTTGGAAGAGGAAGACCTCACCAAAAAGCGCGATCACGCGGGCTGGACGATTAAGGATCACATCGTCCATATCGCCTTCTGGGAGATCGGGATCGCGGCGCTGTTGAAAAAGCGGTCGCGCACTGCTGCAATGGGTTTCCCGGCGAATATGTGGGACATGGGAGTAGACGCGATCAATGCGGCGATCCAAACGCGCAGTAAGGGGCTGTCGTGGGTGGAAGTCAAGGCATTGATGGAAGAAACGCATGAACGGATGCTGGAAGCAATCAACGCGTTGACGGATGAGGATTTAACCCGCCCATACACCTATTTTGACCCGGCAGCGAATACTTCTGAGCCTGTGATTGAATACATCGTGGGAAACAGCTTCGGGCATTACGAAGAACATCTGCCTTGGATGCGCGCGATAGCAGCGCCATAATCGCGTAAAGGGGGGAGGAACCTTTACTCTCGGCTTGTACTGGATAGATTCATCATGCCGATCACAAACTACAGCTTCGAGAACCGTGTATTCTTCGCGCTTGAAACTGGGTTTCTTGACGAACAAGATGCGAGCGAATGGGCGACCCGATTGATGGAGGTCGCCCAAAACAGCTCTGAACCGGTGGTCGCGCTGGTGGATGCACGTACCGCGATCGGTATGAGTGTTCAAGCGGAACACATTTTTATCAAGGCATCCTTTACCCCCAATTTGGCTGCGGTTGTGGTAATCGCCAATCCCGGCGCAGTCATCCACGCAACGACGATTAAACTGCTTGGGCAGCCCGGCTACACACGAATTTTTGGCACAGAGGAACAAGCACAAGCGCACGTAGCAGAGATTTTGAATCCCCCACCCACATCAGACAAAAGCGATCCATAAATACGTGGCTACCCTTTCTGAAGGGCAGCAAAGGTATAGATGTTACAATTGATGAAAACAGCCTCACCTTTGACTTTTATGTTTTAATGCCCCTGCCGCCGTTGTTTATTTTGAGGTACGCCAACTATGCCAATCACGGACTATAGATTTGAAAATCGGGTTTTCTTTGCGGTCGAAAGCGGATTCTTGAGTGGGGAAGATGGTGCGGAATGGGCACGCCGGTTGAAACAAGCTGCCGAAACCAGTGCTGAACCGATCGTTGCGCTGGTGGATGCCTCGACCGTCACCTCGATGAGTGTTGAGGCGCAGCGCGCCTTCGTCAATGCGTCGCGGACACAAAACCTCGTGGCAGTGGTTGTCGCCACAAATCCGAGAATCACACCCCTTGCGACGATCATTGGCGTGTTAGGGCAGCGCGGCTATACGCGCGTTGTTTCCACGATGGAACAAGCACAAGCGCACGTAGCGGAGATTTTGGCGCGGTTTCGTGAGGACATAAGCGAGGAATAAATCGAACATTCCTCTCCCCATTGTTGATGAGGGAGAGGAATGCACACCGTGTTGAGTCGTTATTCCCCGTTCGGGGTAATTTCCACGTCCATCGGGACGAAGCCTTCACCTGTCACATCGAGGTCACTCATATCCGCCAGCAGGCTGTCGAGCGCCGCCTGAGCGAGGTCGGAACGATACGTCACGCCTTCGCCTTCCGCCGGGCTGCTGATGATGCCGTAATCCAGCGCGATCTGGGCGGTGATGCTGAACGCTTCGGGATCCATGATGCCGATGCCATTTGACGACGGCCAAATCAGCTTATTGACTTCGTTCATCTGCCAAACCTGATGCCCCTGACCGAGCGTCGGACCGGCTTCGAGGACGAAGTTCACGCATTCATTCGGGTTATCGCGGCAGAAGACCCAACCCCGGAAAGTCGCGCGCAAGAAGCGAATCGCGATTTCTTCGTTGCCTTCCTGAGCGAGCCAATCAGCGCGGACGAAGATACCGTCTTCGAGCATCGCCGTGCCGTATTCGTTGAAGTCGAGAACGTTCAGATCATCAAGCGTGTAGACCGGGAATGCGCCGCCTTCGCCCACGAACTCAAGCACCTGCGCGAGTTCGTTGTAGGTCATCGCACTCGCCGCGTCGATTTCGCGCGCGAGGAAGGCATTCATATCAAACGCCTGCTGCGCAATCGTCACGTCATCCGGGTTTTCCACGTCAAAACCAGCGCGGGTGAGCGCCGCAAACGTCGGGAACTGGTTGCCGCAGCACCACACACCGACCACGCGACCGCCGAGCGAGTCAAAGCTCGTCAAACCGCTGTCTGCCCATGTGATCTGACGCATACCGGAGCGCTGATAAATCTGCGCGATATTGACGACATCCTGACCGGTTTCACGCGTCGCCAGCAAGTTCCCCATCCAGTCTGTACCAAATTCAGCATCGCCCGACGCGACCAACTGCTGCGGGTTAATATCGACACCCGCCGGAATGATGGTCACATCCAGCCCTTCTTCAGCATAGTAACCTTGCGCAGCGGCAGCATAGAAGCCCGCGAACTGCGCCTGAGGAACCCACTTCAAAACAACACTCACCGCGACGGTATCCTGCGCCACCGCCGGGAAAGCCAACGCCAGCGCGAAAAGCGCCAACACAGCGACCAGAGTAAATTTCCGCATAGTCCCCTTATCCTCCAATAGCAGAAACAGTAGCGCTTATTTCTCGCGGAACGACACATGCCAACTCATCAGTGATCGTTCCACGGCAGAAACCGCAAGATAGAACAATATCCCGAACAGCGACGCCATCAAAATCGACGCCCATGCTTCAGGATACTTGAACAGCCCCGCGTCGTCACGAATCTTATACCCCAACCCCGCTGTTGAGCCACCGAAATACTCGCTGACAATCGCGGCGATCATACTGAGCGAGGTTGCCACCTTGAGCGCGGAAAAGATGTACGGGAGCGCGCTCGGCAGGCGGAGTTTGCGAAAAACCGCAAACGGTGACGCGGCATACGAGGTCATCAACTCCAGCGAAAGCGGATCGACTGAGGTCAACCCCTTCACAGTGCTGATCATCGTCGGAAAATAGGTCAGCACAGCGACGATGGCGATTTTACTCGCCGGATTGAGCGCGCCAAACCAATTGTTGAAGATTGGCGCAAGCGCGATGATCGGCACGGCATTGATCGCAATCGCAATCGGCAGTAAAGCGCGGCTGAACGATGTGAAACGCGCCGCCGCGATGCCGGTCAAAATGCCCGCTCCGCAGCCGACCGCGAAGCCCCAGAAGGCATTGAGGAACGTGTTCCATCCGGCGCTGACCAAGCGCGGGTAGGTTTCCAAAAATGTGCCGCCGATCACCGTCGGACGCGGCAGGAGAAATTCTTGAATGCTGAATAGGGTGATCAGCAGTTCCCACGCCAACAGCACCAGCACCGCGACGATCAACGGCGCAGACTGCTTGCGGAGTGCACCCCTGTACACCTTCAAGCGTGACCAAGGATGCCAGAAGGCAAAGACCGCGATCAGCGCTGCCCATTCAAGGAACGCTGTCAAATTCGCGTGTGCGGTGAGTTGATCCATTGGGGAGGCGTCATTCAAACGCGCCGAAAAAACCGCGCCGTCGATCCCCATGACCATTCCGGCAAGATTCACCTTCGCCAAAATCGCCAGCATCACATACAGCGTATAAGCGATTAGGACAACTGCGCCCCCTAGTTTTATGGGATTCCCGCGCAGTGCGCGCAAAGGCGTGATCAACGCGGCGACAGCGACCGCCAGCATGAGCGGGATCACAGGCTGAAGCGATGCGTTGCGAAACGCCGAGCCAAACTGCGTTTCAAACTGCATGATCGGGTTTTGAATATGATACGCCGCCGCAATCAAGAGGATCGTCACCAGCGCGATCATATCCACCCCTAACGAGGGCGGGTGAGTATCGTCGTGGACGGCGGGCATCGCCTGAGCAGACGGCGAATTAAGGTTGAGGATGTTCGCCATGATGCTTATTCGTCAAATCCGTGATGTGCCATATGCCCGCGCAGCGCATGACGGACTTGAGCCGTCAAGTGAAAATAATCGTCGTGTTCGCGGGTTTCGGGTCCGCGCGGCTGCGGTAGATGAATCTCGATCTCCTCCGCGATCCTGCCCGGTCGCGGCGAAAGTACGATCACTTTGGTGGACAAGTACACCGCTTCCGCGATGCTGTGCGTCACAAAAATGACCGACATTTCTTTGAACTCGGTGTAGATGCTCAGGAGTTCATTATTCATGCGTTCGCGCGTCATTTCGTCGAGCGCGCCAAACGGCTCATCCATTAAGAGGATGCGTGGTTTAAATGCCAGCGCGCGGGCGATGCTCACGCGCTGCTGCATCCCGCCGGAAAGCTGCCAAGGATATTTGTTCTCAAATCCCTTGAGTTCAACGAGTGCAAGCATCTCGCGGGCGCGGTGTTCGCGTTCTTCGCGCGAAAAGCCCATGATTTCGAGCGGAAGTTCGACATTCTTGATCACCGTGCGCCAGTCGTAAAGCGTCGCATTCTGAAAGACAAATCCAGAGTCGCGCGTTTTGCGGGCTTGCGCGGCAGATTTCCCGTTCACCATCACAAGACCTTCTGTTGGCGGCACGAGATCAGCGATCAGCCGGAGGAGGGTGCTTTTTCCACAGCCGGACGGTCCAATAAGGGAAACGAATTCGCCTTCCTTCACGTCCAAGGTGATGTTATCGAGTGCATGGACGGTCGTCCCGTCCTTGATGCGAAAAGTCTTGGAGACATTCTTGAGCGAGATGATGGTCGTCACAGGCGTCGGTCTTTCTATGGGCTTTCGTTTACGTGCCAGCGGATCACGAAGCGTTCCACCAGCGCAACGGCGGCGAAGAACAAGATACCAATCAAACCGGCGGCGACGATGGTCGCATACAAACGAGGCGGCGATTGGTTGTAATAACGCGCGAAGTTGAGAATGGCGATCCCCAGCCCGTTTTGAATGCCCGACGGCAGTTCCCCAATGATTGCGCCGACGACACTGCTGGTTGCACTGATCTTGAGCGCGGTAAAAATCTGCGGCAGCGCATTCGGCAGCCGCAGTTTGATCAAGATTTGCACAGGTGATGCAGCATACGTTTGCATGAGTTCGAGCGCATTGGCAGAAACCGAGGTTAAGCCGCGCAGTGTGTAAATCGTGACCGGAAAGAAGGTCAAATACGCAGCGATGATCGGCACCGCCAGTTCGACATTGCCCACCCGCCCCATCCAGATCACGATCATCGGCGCAATCGCTAAGATGGGAACGGTTTGCGATGCGACGACATACGGCAGCAAGCCGCGCTGCATCAAGCGCGAATGCGCGAAGATCAACGCGAGGATGAAGCCGATGATCCCGCCGAAGAAGAACCCCTGCACCGCTGACCAAAGCGTAAACCATCCCGCGCTGATCAACATTTGGTAAAGCGGTTCTCCGTTGCGTTGAGCAGGTTCACCAAAGGCACGGAGAATATCCGCCAAATGTGGGAGCTGTGCATCGTTAAACAGCGTCAGATCAATCGTCGTGCCGCCGATAGTCAGCGCGTAGCCGTTCGCAGAAGCGAACGCCTTCCCGCCTTCCCACAGAATTCCAATTACAGCAATGATGATGAGAGAGAAGAAGAAAACACGAAGCTGCCCCCCTTGAATACGGGGCGAGGCAGGGCGCGGTGAAGCGGACTGTGCTGTATTTGCAGCCATAACGCTCAGTGTGTGATCTCTGGGAAAAGCGATCGGCGAGTTTTAACAAATGTTGCAGACGAAGTCATATTGTATAAACAATTGTGGAGATTCGCCAAATCATCAAAATCGCCAAAGAACTCGGCGGTTGTTTGGCGATTTTGATGCTTGTGAAAGTACTCACAA
>JAPKMU010000096.1 GCA_026645745.1 Anaerolineae bacterium
GATTATGTCAGCCAGCGGTTCGCATCAACCGTGCTGCTCGTGACCGTCGTCGCCAGCGCCTTCGCTGGTATCCAATTCCTCGCTGCGCCGCTGCTCAACGACCTGTTCATTCGCGTCGATTGGGCGGTGGAAATCATCCGGCTTTCGAGCCTGTTGATCGTTGTGGGTGCGGTTAGCACGATTGTGCAGGATTACTACCGTGCTAGGGTTCGCTTACTCTACACGCTCATGCTGCAAATTGTGTTGACGCTCGTTCAAATCGGCGGCATGGTCTTGATTTTGACGAACGGCGGCGGGCTGCGCGAAATCGTGCTGCTCAATATCATAACTTCCGCCGCAGTCGTCCTCACATGGGTGATCCTGTTCTACCGTCTCGGTGAGGTGCGCCTGAGCGCCAGTTGGATGTCACGGGCGGATTTGCGGGCGATGGTCGCCAGTGGTTTTCCCGTTATCGTCATGGGACTCAGTTCGTGGATCATGATCTTCGGTGATCGCGCCGTGCTTGGCTACTATTTACCCGTGAGCGAAGTCGGCATTTACGGCGCGGCGTATACGCTTGCCATGATAGTCGGGGCGCTGCTCGGCGGTCCCTTCTGGAATCTGCTTTACCCGCTGATGTCGATGCACAAAAATCGTGGTGATCTGCCGTCGCTGTATCTTGCCTGCCGCCGCTTCATGAACAGCTTTATCGCGTTGGGCATTCCCGCCGTCGTCGGCTTGACGGTGCTCTCAAACGATCTGCTGCGGATTTTCGGCTCCGAATCCTTTCATATTGCGCCGCTCGCCTTCGGGTTGATCGCGCTGGCGATATTCATGGACAACTTCTCAACCAACGCGCATTATCTCGTCTACCTGCACGATCAGCCGTCGTTCATGCGTGATTTGACGATCATCGGGGGTACTGCCAATATCCTGTTGAACCTCATCCTCGTGCCGAGGTTCGGTATACTCGGCGCGGCGATTTCGACGATGGTCGCCTATGTGATTCTGGATGTGCTGCTGTTCCGGCGTATCATCAAGTATGGCTATGCGCTTCGCCAATTGTATGATGTCAATTGGATCAGAAATGTAATGATTGCGGCTGCGATTATGGGAATTGTCCTTGTGCTGCTCCGGCAAACGTGGATAGGCGACAGCGTGGTCTATCTGCTTGCGTTGATCGCCATAGGTGGAGCAGTTTACGGCGCGGCTCTGCTGTTCATTTTTCGGGCGAATACCAAGCGCCTGTTGACGGCGCTTTCGGGAGTGCGGGCATGATCCCTGATACGACGCAGTTAAAAGCCCATTTGATCGAAGAATATCAGGGCGTATTCACGCACCAGTTCATCAACGAGTTTATCGAAACGTATGTGGGACTCGAGACCAGTCGTGATTTGTTCACCCAAACAGCCCACCTAACGGGCATTCAAGCAGGCGGTCATCTGCTGGATGTGGGGAGCGGCTACGGCTCATTCGTGATCGCGTGCCGAGAACAGGGTGTGCAGGCGGTTGGGATCGATATTGCTCCATTCGACCTTGACTACGCACGCCAGCGTTGGGCGCGGGATTACGGCTCCCCAACTGCGGATCAAGTTTATATGCAGATGAACGCGCAGTCGATGAACTTCCCCGATGCCAGTTTCGACGTGGTGACCGCGTGGAACGTGCTGGAACATGTGCCGGATTATGTACAGATGCTGCGCGAAGTCCACCGCGTCTTGAAACCGGGAGGCTTTTTCATCGGAGTTGCGCCAAACTATTTGGCGTTCCGTCAGGAAGCGCATTATCACGTTCCTTGGCTGCCGTTGATGTATCGACCGCTGGCAGTCACCTATCTGCGGGCGCTCGGTAAAAACCCGGCATTCTTCCAGAATGGCATCTTCTATGTAACCCGGTTGGGTGTCATGCGCGCCATGCAGCGCATCGGTTTTACCACCGCGAGAAAAACTTGCGCACCCGGATATTCACATGTCGGGTAAAGCACGCCAAGTGATCCACCTTGCGCGGCGCTTGCATCTAGTTGGCGCGCTGAGACTGGCATTGATGCTTCGTTACTGGTATCCACTCCAAGCAGGAATCTTCGTCATAGGAGAACGCACCTAATGGCAGCGCTGCTGATTATCGTCTCTGATCGCATCAGCGCTTTTGTCAACAAGGGTGAGGTGATCGAACGCTATTACAACCCCGGCGAAGTGTTCGATCATGTCCATATCCTGCTGACCAACGATGATCAGCCAGATATGACGCAGATGCAGCGTATGGTGGGGAACTCGGCATTGACGCTTCATCACCTGCCCGCGCCGAGCTACCGCGAAACACTCGCGTGGCAGCCCATCCTGATGCGCGACTGGGTGCGGCGCGGCGTCGAATTGGCACAGCAGATCAGACCGGATGTGATCCGCACCTACGGAAATTACGAAAATGGCTATCTTGGCGCGCACATTCGACGGCGGACGGGTATCCCGCTGATTGTGTCCCTTCATGTGGAGCGCGATTACACCTACCGCCGTGTGAAACCTTGGTATCCAACGTGGAAACAGCGATTAATGGCAGAACGATCACTTGTGCTGGAAAAAACCACGCTTCGCGCGGCTGATCTTGTGCTGCCTGTGTACGAATCGATTGTGGGGTATGCAAAAAGGCGCGGCGCACGGCGCATTCAGGTTGCCTATAATGTAATCAGCCCGTCAAATCTGCGGCGCAAAGACGATTATCGGCTGCACACACCGGCGCGTATCTTGTCGGTGGGGCGGCAGTTCCGCGAGAAAAATCCGGATCAGTTGATTCGAGCGGTTGCGCGGCTAGATGCCGAACTGACGATGATCGGGGATGGCGAGTACCACGATCATTTAGTGCAAACAGCGCGCGAATGCGGCGTCTCTGACCGTGTACGCTTCATTCCGTCCATCGAAAATGATCGGCTGTGCGCCATGCTGCCTGAATACGACATTTTTGCGACCCACAGCGATTATCCCGAAATCAGCAAAAGCGTGCTTGAACCGCTCCTGACCGGATTACCCACCATCCTGAATACCATCCCCGATCATCCCGTGCCGGAGTATCAGGGAGACTGGATGATGCTGGTTGAAAACACCCCTGAAGGCTATTATGCGACACTCAGGCACCTGCTGACCGATCATCAAGCGCGGGAAGCGCTTGGACAACGCGCCTATGTTCATGCACAGGAACATTATGCCCCTGCCAAAACGGAAGCCGTGTTCGCCTCGATTTATAGGTCGTTTCTAAAATGATGATCGCGCTGCGGAAAGCTCAAACCCTAATCTTTAACCGTTTGGTGCCTGATTTCTTCTGGGAAGTTACCAGTCGCAAGCTGGCGCAGCGTGGTCTTCGTGGCGTATATATGATCTTGTCTTTCGACTGCGATACCGATGAGGATGCCGATGCTGCACTGATGCTGCATCGGTGGCTGACAGAGCGAAGTATCCCTGCCGCGTATGCCGTCCCCGGCGCGCAGTTGGAGCGCGGCGCGGCGATCTACCGTCAAATCGCGGAGATGGGCGGAATATTCCTCAATCACGGCGCGCTTCCGCACACGCTCCAGCAGGGCAGCACGTACGTCAGCAGCACTTTTTATAACGAGATGACGCTCGACGATGTGAGTGCTGATGTTCGGCGCGGACACGAGATCGTAACGCGGGTCATCGGTAAAACTCCGACCGGATTCCGAACACCGCACTTCGGATATTTTCAAGCACCGGAGCAGCTTCGTTTTTTGCATGATCTGTTGAAATCGATGGGGTACCGTTATTCAACTTCGACTATGCCGAGAACTGCGCTCAACCATAATCCAGTGTGGCAGAACGGCGCGTTGACCGAACTGCCGCTGTCGGGCTGGTACGAGCAACCGCTCAACCTGCTCGATTCGTTCACGCTGATCGAAAGCCCAACACGGCGCGTCGTGACCGATGTTTACGAGCGTCGGCTGATCAACACGGTGACGACGCTGCGCCGCAAGAATCTCAATGCTGTGCTGAATTACTACGTCGATCCGGCGCACGTCCATAAAACCGAGACGTTCACTCGTGCTATCGACGTCATCCGGCAGCATGTCACCGTGTGGTCTTACGACGACCTTCTGGCACGCACATGAACAAGAAGATTCTGGCGATTTCATGGTACATGCCGCCGATCCTCGCGCCGCAGTCGATTCAGGTGGGGTACATCTGTAACGCGTTGGTCCATCTCGGTTGGGATGTGACGGTGGTCGCGGCGGCGGCGCAGCACACCGCCCGCTACGAGACGCTCGATCCGAGTCTGGGCGAGGTGATGGGGAGGCGCTATCGTCAAATCGATGTGCTGCCCATCGACGAAACGCTGATCGGGCGAGTCTACCGCCGATTGAACAAGAATCCGCTGCGCGTCGACAGCAAGACGCTGTGGGCAGCGTGGGCGAACTGGCGCGTTCGGGAAGTTATCCGACGTGAGCAGTTCGGCGCGGTGATCTCGTTCGGTCATCCTTGGTCGGATCACGCGGTCGGAAATTTCATCAAGAAGAATTTTGAACTGCCCTGGGCGGCGCACTTCTGCGATCCTTGGGTGGATAGTCCGTATATCCAATGGACGCCGCAGGTTAAAGCGCATGTTGAACGGCTGGAAGCGGCGTATATAGAGGATGCGGACGCGGTGTTCTTCACCAATGAGCCGACGCGCCATCGCGTGATGTCCAAGTATCCATCGACGTGGTTGAATAAAACCCGTGTGATCGCGCACGGCTACGATTCCGCTGTCGCGGATCGTTTTCGCGTCGAAACCGCGCCCGCATCGAGACTGCGCCTGATCTACACGGGGACGTTTTATGGTCTGCGCACGCCAGAACCGTTGTTCAAGGCGTTGACCCTGCTTCCACCCAAGCTGCGCGCTTCGCTCGACATTCGGCTCATTGGGATCATACCGCCGCAGTATGTCGATCAAGTGCGCGCCATGCAGTTGGAAGATGTAGTCAGTGTGCTGCCGCCGCGCCCGTACCGTGAAACCCTGCAAGCGGTCGCTGAGGCGGATGTCGCGCTGATCATCGACGCCGCCAGCGACGACGTGAATTTGTTCCTTCCAAGCAAAATTGCGGATTACTTTGCTGTGGGTAAGCCCGTATTCGGGATCACGCCGTTACAGGGTGCAACCGCCGATGCGCTGCGGGCGCTCGATTTTCCCATCGCCTCCCCAAGCGATGCTGAAGCGATTGCGCGCGAACTGACCGTGTGGATCGAGCGGTGGCGGAACAGCGGCGTGCGGCTTAGCGACCAGCAGAAGCAGGGAATCGCTCGCTACGAAATGCGCCGATCCGCTGCGCCGCTGCACGACTGGTTGTTGACGCTCTAGGAGAGAACGGCTAATGCTCAAAGTCTTATCGGTATTCGGCACGCGCCCGGAAGCGATCAAGTTGATGCCTGTGATCAAACTGCTCAACGCGCAGCCTCATCGCGTTGTGTCGCGGGTGTGTGTGACGGGACAGCACCGGGGATTGCTGGATCAGGTTCTAAATCTGTTCGATATTCAGCCAGATATTGACCTGAACCTGATGCAGCACAACCAGACACCGCTGCAAGTCGCATCGGCAGTGATGCGTGAACTTGATCCCATCTTCAAAGCGGAACGCCCCGACTGGATGCTGATTCAAGGCGATACGACGACGGTTATGGCGGCGGCGCTCGCCGGAGTATACTGCGGCGTCAAGGTTGGGCATGTCGAAGCAGGACTGCGAACGTATGACAAAACACAGCCGTTCCCCGAAGAAATCAATCGTTTGGTCGCCAGCGCGGTCGCCGATTTGCATTTCGCGCCGACTGAACGAGCGCGGCTGAATCTGCTGCGGGAGAATATTCCCACAGAACGCATCGTCGTGACGGGGAATACCATCATTGATGCGCTCAATTACGTGGCACAGCAGCCCATCAACCCCGCAGATTTGCCAATCTCTTTGTCCGATTTGGAGAATGCGGCGCTCCGCTGGATACTCGTGACGCTTCACCGCCGAGAAAACTTCGGTCAGCCCGTGTTGGATGTATGCAGCGCACTCCGGCAGATTGTGGAAAGTGACAGTACGATTCGCATCGTTTTTCCCGTACATCCGAACCCGCAGGTACAAGAACCTGTTTACCAAGCGCTCAAGGATGTGCCGAATGTCTATTTGCTGCCGCCCCTTGATTATTTTACGCTGGTAGCGGTAATGAAACGTGTATATCTAATTTTGACCGACTCCGGCGGCATTCAGGAAGAAGCGCCGGGACTGGGCAAACCGGTGCTGGTGATGCGCGAGGTGACCGAGCGCCCGGAAGCTGTAGAAGCGGGCGTCGCGCGATTGGTTGGTACCAACGCCGATTTGATTGTAGCGACGGTACAGCGGTTGCTTTACGACGCTGAGGCGTATCGCATCATGAGCCAAGGCAAGAATCCGTTTGGAGATGGACACGCGGCTGAGCGCATCGTCGCCGCGTTACTCAACCCGAAGATCAGTTAGAAAGTTTGTCTGAGACTTGTGCAAACTAAGCGCAAATCTTTGATAGTAGGATTCAAAATGGCACGACAGTACTGGCGCATGTTGGTAGTATGTCTATTTATTCTTATGACAGTCACAGTCGTTACAGCACAGGAACCGACAGCGATACCAGAATTTACGCTCGTCTTTGATGCGCAACCGGGACCCGATGTGCCAATGCTGGATGAGTTTGCCCTCAATGCGGCTGACGATGCTGAAATTGTGGCGAACGTGGTTGCTTACTATCAGGCGAATGCTGAACGGCTGGCGCTGTTGTGGCGCGAAGATAACCCCACCCGGTTGGCAGGCATCTTCGCCATGTACATCAGCCATATCAGCCGCCCTTACGGGTCGACCCCTCTCACGGTGACTCTTACAGATTATATATCGAACGATAATGCTCACTGCGGGACATATATCATCCCACAGCAGCAGATTGCTATCGCGCTCGGCTTGACCACACGCACGATTGAATTTGTCGGAGAACATGCGTGGTTAGAAGTCTATGTCGATGATCACTGGGAATTGTTCGACGCCACAACGAATACATGGATTAATCGCGCCGGGTTGGAACTGCTTGAAGGTGTTGTGCGCCAATATCGTTACTTTTACACACCGATGCTTGATATCAACCGTCCTGATGCGCGTCTGCACCTCATCGAAGGCTATGATATGCCGCGCCTTCGGGAACGGATGCCGCTGATGGGCATTACCTACTTTCCGCCGGGGGAACTTGCTGTCTCGAGGGTGTACGGTCCGCTGGCAGATCAACTCAACGAGCCACCGTAAAGTGGCTTAGATTTGGTACAGGACTCTTTATTCACCATTTACTTGGCATTAAGCACATTGCACAACTCGAGATGCTGGTTACCGCTCATTCCATAGTTAAGCCGCTTTTGTTATTGGTATGTTCACACAGAGAGCCAAAGGTTCTTTCTGTTACCAGATGTTCGCAGCACCGGAGTCGGTGCGAAGGCGTTGCAATGCGTTGACACTTCTCAGCAGCAAATACCCATATCCATTATACGATGTTAGCAACTCTGCCGGGGTGCACTTCTCCCACACTTCACGCCAATTCTCACCTAAGCCGCAGTTCGTCCAGCCCTCCTTGAGCAGCAGCGCGGCGTGTTCCGGGTCTTCGCGTGAGCCGCCCCTACCCGAAAACCAAAATTGAATACATAATCAAGGTTAATTTTCGCCGTCTGTGAGAGTTATTCCATATGCGTGTTGAAGACTTTATTGCCAAGTGGCAGAACACCTACGCAACTGAAAAAGCGGTGTCCCAGTCGCATTTTAAAGATGTCTGCCGTTTGGTCGGCTTTGCCGAACCTTACGATCCCGGCATCAGCGCTGACGACTTCGCCTTTGAATACACCGTCAAGAAGATCGACGGGAGCACCGGCTTTGTCGATGCGTTTTTGCGCGGTCGCTTTGGCATGGAATACAAACAGCGCGACAAGTACAAAACGCTCGGTCAGGCGTATGTGCAGTTGAACGACTACCGCGAAGGCTTGAATAATCCGCCGCTGCTCGTCGTGTGCGATATTGCCCATTGGGAAATTCATACGCAGTTTGAAGGGCAGAAAAAAGTCTACGCCTTCACGCATGAGGACATCCGCCGACCGGAGATTTACCGCACGCTGCATGATCTGTTCCACGCGCCGAATCGACTCCACCCCAACCAGCACAGCGAAGCGATCACGAATACGGCGGCGGCGAAATTCCGCGATGTGGCGGAATACTTAGAGAAGCGCAAGCAGGCGGAGACGGCGCGCATCGCCAACTTCATCACGCAGCTTGTCTTCAGCATGTTTGCCGAAGATGTGCGTCTGCTGCCGCCGGGGTTTGGTGACGAAAAAGGCATCCTGACGGATATTCTCGCCTCCGGTCGTCCCATGCAGGCGGTCAGCGCGATCCGGGCTTTATTCGAGGCGATGCGGCACGGCGGCACATACCACACGGCGAAAATTGAATATTTCAACGGCAGTTTGTTTAACGAGATCGATGTTTTTGACGTAGACGCGGATATTCTGCGCCAGCTTGCCGACGTGAGCCGCTTGGACTGGTCAACCGTCGAGCCGTCGATCTTCGGCACGCTGTTCGAGCGCGTGCTCGATAAGGCGAAGCGGCGCAAACTGGGCGCGCATTACACCAGCGCGGCGGACATCAAAGCGATTGTTGATCCCGTGCTGATGCGCCCTTTGCGGCGGGCATGGGAGGCGGCACAAACCGAAGCCGCGCCGATCCGCGCGCAGTACGACGACGCCGCCACCGATCACCAGCGCCAGCGCTTGGGGAACAAACTTGACCGCATCCGTAAAGCGGTGCTCAAGCAGGTGCGCGAAATCCGCGTGCTTGATCCGGCGTGCGGGAGCGGCAACTTTTTATATGTCAGTTTGCGCTCACTGCTTGATCTCGAAGCGGAGATCGTCAGCAGCGCCTTATGGGAAGGGCTGGCGCGCGAAGACATCCGCGTCAATCCGAAGCAGTTGTACGGCATGGAGATCGACCCGACGGCGCACAAGCTGGCGAGTATCGTCGTCTGGATCGGCTTCTTGCAGTGGAAGTACGAACACCGCATGCCGCTCACGGTCGATCCGCCGATTTTGCATGACCTGAACCGCGCCAACATCAAGCGCATGGATGCGATTTTGAGCTACGACGCGGACGGCAAACCGACCGAGCCGGAATGGGTGACGGCGGACGTGATCATCGGCAATCCGCCGTTTTTGGGCGGCAAGCGGCAGCGTACCGAGTTAGGCGACAAATACCTTGATGATTTGTTCGCGCTGTACGATGGACGTGTGCCGCATGAGGCGGATTTAGTCACCTACTGGTTTGAACGGGCACGGGCGCACATCAAAGCGGGCAAGGCGAAACGCGCCGGACTGCTTGCGACCAACTCGATTCGCGGCGGTGCAAATCGCGTTGTGCTAAATCGCATAAAGGAGAGCGGTGAGATTTTTATGGCGTGGGCGGATCGGGCATGGGTACTCGAAGAGGCGGCGGTGCGCGTCTCGATGGTCGGATTCGACGCGAAACAGGAAACCGAGCGCACGCTTGACGGAAAACCTGTCAACACAATCAACTCTGATTTGACTGCGAAAATTGATCTAACGAAATCGAAAAAACTTAGGGAAAACGCAAATTGTGCGTTTATGGGCATAACCCCGGCGGGTCCTTTTGATATTTCGCAAGAAATCGCATCGAGTTTCCTAGAAAGCCCTAACATAAGCGGTGTCTCGAACAAGGAAGTGGTTCACCCCTATTGGAATGCTGAAGATGTTGTTCAAGCACGGCGTAATGTTTGGATTGTTGACTTTGGAGTGGACACAGCACAACAAGATGCGGCGCAATTTGAAGCTCCATTCGAGTATGTCAAAACTATTGTTCTGCCATCTCGCTTGAAAAGTAAGCAACCGCAACGCGAGAAAGATCAATGGTGGCTTTTCACTAGAACGCGCCCTGAAATGCGCAAAGCGATTCAGCCTTTGACTCGTTTTATTGTTACACCAGCAGTATCAAAACATCGTGTGTTCACTTGGCTTCCCCCAAGTATCTTGGTTGATCACGCCTGTTTTGTGATCGCCCGCGACGATGATTACTTCTTCGGCGTGCTGCATTCGATCTTTCATGAGCGCTGGTCGCTCCGCATGGGGACAAGCCTTGAAGATCGCCCGCGCTACACGCCGACCAGCACCTTTGAAACCTTCCCGTTCCCCTTCGTCCCCGGTCAGGAAGACTTCACCGATCCGCGCGTCATGGCGGTCAGCGCGGCGGCGAAGCAGTTACACGACGAACGTCAGGCATGGCTCGACGACAACACATACGGCGATCAAAAAGATCGTACGCTCACGAATGTGTATAACGCCCTCATGACCCATCGCGGTCAAGACGGCGGACGGATCAAGCCCGCTGCCGCCGCCTTCGCGCCGCGTCTGCATGAACTCCATACCGCGCTCGATCAAGCCGTGTGCGCGGCGTATGGATGGGATGCGGCGATCCTCAACGACGAAGAAGCGATGCTCGAAGCGCTGCTCATGTTGAATCAAGCGCGGGCGGGTTAAACAGGGGTTTGCCGATGGTTTCAATGTCATGTCATTCGTAACGCAACACTGACATCCACCGACATAAAATTACTCGTTCTACCGGAAGTGGTTCACGGGACGACACGTCTCGCTTGCGGTACTGCTCCTCTCCAACCTCCGGTTAGAAGCCGTTTGAATATTCGCTTTATGCCCCTCACCCTGCTTGCTGCGCAAGCCGTCCCTCTCCCACGCAGGCGGGGAGAGGGACAAAAACAGGCGCGCGGTTCCCCCTCTCCTCGTTTACGTGGGAGAGGGGGTCAGGGGGTGAGGGGATTTTTCAGACGGTTTCTTAGCGCCTTTGCGCCTCTGCGTTATGCTTCTTCTTCTTTTTTGCATTGGATTTCACATGACCAAAATCACGACGTATGGTTATTTTGATCTGCTTGAGGCGCTTCGGGAACCGGGGTGCGCGGTCTGCCGGTTGCTCAAGCGGGATATTGAACGGCATTTAGGCGCGATTCTCTACGAATTCGTGCTTGATCACAGCGTATCCGGGCGATTCCGCGAATCACGTGGGCTGTGCAGCGAACACGGCTATCTGCTCACTGAGCGTGGGAATGCGCTCGGAATTGCCACGCTGTATCACGCGGTTCTGTATGATCTGCTGGCGGACACCGAACGGACGCCCATCCGCGCGCCGCGCTTGTTCGGCGGGGATCGTGCCACGCCACTTGATCCGAAAGCGCCGTGTTCGGTGTGCGTGTACCGCGACGAAACCGCCGCCCGTCTGCTGGCGCTGATTCCCGTCCACATCCACGAAAACGAATTCCGCGAAACCTACAGCGCATCAAGCGGGTTGTGTCTGCCGCATGTGACCGAACTCGTAAAGTCAGCACCCGCCGTCGCGCAGCAGTTCATGACGCTTCAGCGCCCGATCTGGGAGCGCTTGAAAGCCGAACTGGAAACCTTCATGCGCCGCAGTGATTTCCAATACGCGCACGAAACAATCGGCGCGGAAGGCGACAGTTGGCGGCGCGCGACCGCATTGATCAGCGGTGAACGCGGAGTCACACGGCAAGAAAAATAACGCCGCGCAATTGTTAACGCTTTGCGCGTGATCAACCGAGTAAGCTGATGATAATAGTCATCTAACGTCACGAACTGGCGCACCGTCTCGATTTGTGTGGTGTTATCGCATGTGAGTCAGCCTTCGTGAAAATTGGCACAACTTTCCGCGTGAAACGAGGTGTTTATGGAGGAGCTAGTGCGCCTGAACCGTGAGTTCGAAGGCGCTGAGCCGGAGACAATCCTCCGTTGGGCAGTCGAGCGCTACGGCGACCGGCTGGCGATGGTGACAAGCTTTCAACCAAGCGGTTTGGTCATGCTCCACATGCTGCGCGAGATCGCGCCAGAATTGGCGATTCTAACGCTGGATACCGGACTGCTTTTCCCAGAAACCGAGGCGTTGATCGATTGTTGGGCGGGGATGTATCACCTCAACCTAACACGAGTCACGCCCACGCAAACGCTAACAGAACAGGCGGACGCTCACGGTGCGGCGCTGTGGGAGCGCGATCCTGATCAATGCTGTCATCTGCGCAAGACGATCCCGCTAGGGGATGCGCTGCGCCCATTCGAGGCGTGGATTACCGGCGTGCGCCGCGATCAAAGCACGTCACGGCGCGAGACTCCGCTGTTCCGGTGGGATTCAAAATATGACACGGTGAAGATCGCGCCGATGGCAGGATGGACGGAATCACAGGTGTGGACGTACATCCACGCGCATCATCTCCCGTATAACACGCTGCATGATCAAGGGTATACGAGCATCGGCTGTTTCCCGTGTACACGGGCAGTCGCCCCCGGCGAGGATATTCGCGCCGGACGTTGGAGTGGAATTGGCAAGACCGAATGCGGAATCCACCAGAACGGGTAGAACTCCTCACCCCCAACCCCTCTCCATCGCACGCGATAGAGAGGGGTGATCCGCTTGCTCGAACGTGAGCGAAAAGGCATCTCTGTTCATCCGAAGCGCAATCTACTTGCGGTAACCCAAACCAAACGAGATTCATGGTTGTGTGGATAAACGTGTGGTTTTTATTCGAGGCTTTGCCCCTGAAAGATGGGTGTATATCTAATTCGCGTAGGCGATGCAGGCGCGCACATCATCCAGCGTCAAATCCGGGAAATAATCGGGAGAGATCACTTCGGCTGGAGTTTTGCCCGCCGCCAGTAAGTCCAACACTTGATAGACCATGATCCGCGTGCCAGCGATGCGGGGCTTACCATGCACCACATCACGAGATACGACGATCCGATCAGATATCACCTGATCCGCCATTGTTACTCCATCTCCATCTATCGCTAACCCCCTTTATCATAGCGGATAAAGGGGGCTGCACTTTCCCCTACTTCTTAAAGCTCTCCAGCAGTTCGAGCGTCGTCCCTAGTACGGGAGCGCTGTCTACATACGAATAAATCCCGCTGCGATCCGTGTATAAGCCCTGCTGCGCCAGCGGAATCCCGAACTTCGCAAGGTGATCGAGTGCGCGCTGGGTGTTTTCGACCACGAACGCGAGATGATGCGCGCCTTCCCCGTTCTGATCGAGAAATTCACGCCATGTGCTCGGCTTTTCGTCCGGTTCGATCAATTCAATCGTCACCTGACCGCAGTTGAAAAACGCCAGTTTCGCCGTTGCATCGCTTGGCTGACCGTGAAATGTCGTCTCAACCTGTTCATATCCCGGCGTGACCATGATCCCCGGCGGCGGCAGTCCCAACACATCGACAAAGCGCTTGGCGGTCGCGTCGATGTCACGCACGATCAAGCCAACCTGCACGATGCGATCCGTCCCCAAACCAAGCGCGGAATCAAACGGCGGCGCATTAAACCTCGGGTTGCCGCTGAAATTATCCAGCAGTTCGAGCGTGATGCCCATATCGCGCTCGGTGTTCAGATAGGTGTACATCCCGCCCCGCCCGCTATACAACCCCTGTTGAGTCACAGCGTACCCCTGCGCGGCGAACGACTCGACGCTGGCGCGGGTGTTGTCGCTGAAAAATGCGATGTGATGGATGCCTTCGCCGTGCTGATCAAGGTGATCCTTCCACACGCTCGGCGCATCAAGCGGTTGAATCATCTCAAACTGAATTTGACCCACATTGAAGAAGGCAATCGACGCGCGTGCATCCGTCGGCTGCCCGTGATACGTCGCGTCGGTATGCTCATGCGTGAGCGTGGTCTGAAAATCAGACTGGGTGAAGCCGAATATTTCAGCGTAACGGCGTGCCATCGCTTCAGCATCGCGCACGATCAATGCAACCTGTACGACAACAGGCTGCTGACCAATTCCGGCAATCGTCATGAGTCGGTTTCTTTCTCAGGCTGAACATCCCGCAGCGGAGTCGGGAGTCCATCAATACTGGCAGTATTATTTTTACGTTGATAAACCGAGGCTTCCGCGTTCCCTTTCGCCCGCCAATACTTGATCAGCGTTTCGCGCTCCCCCCGGTAATCAAAGAAGGGCACGGCGTAGCCGCATGAGGTCGAAACGCGGTCAATGTCGGCGGTGATGATCTGGCGCATGCCCACGTACTCTGGAAAGCGCTCGATCAAGCTGTCCCACTCCGCCGATCCGGGAAGAACGGTTTGACCTTTGCCGTACAGACGAACGATGTTCGGCTCCCCTTTGAAGGCGCAAAACATGAACGTGATCCGTCCATTTTCGGTGATGTGTGCTGATGTTTCGTTGCCGCTTCCGGTCATATCGAGATAAGCGACGCGGTTGGGCGAAAGAATGCGAAAGCAGTCCATCCCCTTTGGCGATACATTGACATGTCCGTTCAGCGGCGCAGTGGCAACAAAAAAGACATGCTGGTCACGAATAAATGTCTGTACATCGTCCGATATCTGGTCAAAAACCTTCGCCATCGCAGCGTATCCTATCCACTCACGATGCGTTGATTGTAGCATGAGGGCGTTAAGACCAATCAGCGGGGATGATATGAGACTGAACCAGAAAATCGCGCTTATCACGGGCGGCAGCAGCGGAATCGGGCGGGCGGCGGCGCTCGCGTTTGCGGCGGAAGGCGCGCGGGTGATGATCACGGCGCGGCGCGAGGACAAAGCCGCCGAAACAGTCGCTCTGATTCGTGCGGCGGGCGGGGATGCCGCCTTCACGGTGTGCGACGTGCGCCAGCGCGAGCAGTGCGATCATGCCGTCGCGGAGACGATCAAACAGCACGGTCGAATCGATATTCTGTTCAACAACGCGGGGATCGTCCCGCTCGGCACAGTGATCGAAACCAGCGATGAAGTGTGGCTCGATGTGTTTGCGACCAACGTACACGGTACGTTTTATATGGCGCGCGCGGTGCTGCCGCACATGATCGCGCAAGGCGGCGGCGTGATTCTCAACAATGCGTCGGATTGGGCGGTGGTCGGCGGTCACGGTGCGGCGGCGTACAGCGCCACGAAAGGCGCGGTCGCGCTCTTGACGAAAAG
>JAPKMU010000097.1 GCA_026645745.1 Anaerolineae bacterium
TGTCATTTCGAACGTCGTCATCACACTGGGCAGCAGTGCCCCTGTGAGTTGTTCACGGTCAATGTAGCCGACCGCGCCGCGTTCGAGCAGCACTTCGCCGCCGCGATTGCTAAGGACAACCGCCATCGCGCCGACATCTTGCAGCACTTGATCCACAAATCGCGTCGCCGCTTTCACGTCGATGAGCGGTACAGCACCGATATCACTCTTTTCGCGATTACGGGATGCAGATTCAAACTGAGCGGTCAGCACGTCGCGTCCATCCAGACCGGCAATGATGGCGCGTAAGAATAATTCCGCATCATCAGGGTGCTTCACGATCAAGAATGGGGAATTCGAACGAGTCTGAGGATCAAGTTGGGAAGCACTCTCCTCGTCCGTGATCACAATGAGCGAGGTTTCCGGGCGTGCCTGTTTGATGCGGTGCGCGAAATCAACCCCGTTCATGGCGTCATCGAGCATCATTGCAACAACCACAACATCAAGCGACGTGCGCGCTGTCTCGTCAAGAGCATCCAATGACGAAGGGACATCGAACAGCATGGCAGGACGATGAAGGAGATCCACGGCTGCACGGACAAGCCGCGCCGCTCCCCCGGAAGGATCTACGGTCATGATACGGGGCAAAGGGATCATGCGCCATTTCCTTGATTAGCTGTGTGCTACGAATCGCTCAAAGCGCGGAGAATCCGACGCTGAACTGATTTGAGTATAGCGCGAAAAGATCAAGTCAGGTATTGAGAAAGTCAGCGGTTGCCCTACGCGACCGCAATATGTCCATGCCAACGTACCCAGTAATAAGACTGAGGGGGCATTTGTTGGCGGGCACGTTCAAATGGGATGACATCGGCAAAAAGGAACGTGCCTGAGTGTTCAAGAGTGGCAAACAAAAATTCCGTAATTCGCTGCACGAACGTGATTTTTTCGGCACGAACAGAAACATTGACGATTTCCGTTTGAATGGGCTGCTGTGCAGTGCGCTCTTCGAGCTTTACCAGCAACCCATTCCAGATTTCCGCCTTCAGCGCATTTGACGGAGTGGTATCAGGCTTGATCGCTTCTCCCAGAAGCTGTTCAAGCCGTTTATCCGAGAGATTCGGCATAGCTGGGAATACCTTCTATCCACGAACGATGAACATCCCCTAATCGGGGGCGTAGGTTTTCGCGGGCATAATAGAGGCGGCTTTTCACCGTGCCCACCGGGCAACCAAGAATTTCGCCTATCTCGTCGAGATTCAGCCCGCACAAGTAATGAAGGACAATCACTACGCGCTGGTTGAAGGGTAGTTCACCAATCGCGCGACGAATCGCCCGCTGTGTTTCGCCGATTTCCGCTTGGACATCAGGGGCGTACCACGCGGGACTCATCAAACGATCAACGAGTGTCTCCAGCGAGATGCGGCGTTTTTGTCGTCTCGAAATCCAAGTATAGCTCAGGTTCACCGTCACACGATAGAGCCAAGGAGCAAGCGGGAGACTTGTATCAATGTTATTCGCGTATTGCAGGAGCTTGAGGAAACAGTCTTGTGTGAGGTCTTTGGCAACATCGTCGTCGCGTGTGATTGCCGCTGCGGTACGGAACACTTGATAATAGTAACGGTCAAATAGCAGCCCCAGCGCGCCGAGGTCGCCCGTTCGCAGCCGTTCGATGAGCGCTGCGTCACTCACATCTTCAGAAACTTGTGTCATAAAGAACTCCGTCAGCGGAAGTACGGATTCCCGGCTGCTCAGTCGTAGTAGTACTGTAGTTTAATCTTTTTAACAGACGGGTTGTGAAATAACTACATGACGATTCTTATATCGTGTTTGTTCACATTACACAAGGGGGGTAATCAGTGGGATGTTTTTGCATCCCCTGAGAAGGCAAAAATCGCACCTTCTCAGGGATTTCTTGCTTTGATCTAAAGCTGCGCCGCGCTAAGAAGCGCTTCATTGATCAAGTTACCGATTGCACTGCCGAACAACCCAGCGAGCAGCACGTTAATCATGGCGATGATAACCGTTGCTAGAAGGATGGAGAAACAACCCATTGCGACGCCAAAATCGTAGGCTTCACCGATTTTGTTGATCATCTTGAAGACGAACGAACCTGCGAAACCAATGATAAACAGCGAACCGCACGCCGCCAGTGGGCTTGGCGTGAGAGACACAGGATCAAGGGTAACGATGATGATTGCGAAGGCAATGCTAAACACCACATAGCCGATTGGCACATAGCGGTTGTAGAACATCAGCATCTTATTGAGTAGGTGAACCAAGGTTCCGTTGCCGCCGAGCAAAGTCGCCGACACATGAACGAACAGCATTTGTAATACGAACGCGAGCAGCGAAATTACAGTCGAGATCAATCCAGTGACGAGCAGCGGAACGAACGGCAAGCTGCCTGCATTAAGCAGTGCGAGTGAGCCGGAGTCCGTCCCGAATAACTCCCGCAGTTCACGGGGACTCATATTCTGGATGATGGGTAAGATATTTTGCCGGATGAGTTCAAACATCACGACAAGGAACAAGATCGGGAACACAGTATTGATCACGACATAAATCACGGCTTCAAAGCCGACATCGCCCCATTTCGAACTGTGTGCACGCTCCCACTGCTTGGAGCGAACATCCTCTTTGACTTTCGTAACTTCGCTTTTGACGAATTCCGTTCGCATCTTGCCGTCAAGGATCATGCGCACCGCTTCATCACCGCCGACGCCAGTGACGCTTCCGGCGACATTGCCGAAGTACGGATCATTGATCAAATTCGGGTCAAGTGTTAGGGCTTGTGCGAGGTTTTTCATTGCGGCGGCATTCGTGCCGCGCATATTCGCACCCAGCGCCGATTCGACCAGTGCTTTTGCACGCTGGCGATTGGCAAACGATACGACATACTCGCGCCCACGCACCGGAATATCACTCGACTTTGTCGATTCTTCGGGTTTGGGAGTTTCATAAACACGAAGTGTGATTTCTCCGGCAGCGCCGCTCATGTCGACACGGTCGGGCAGTTCAGAATCGGCGGTAGAAATGATTCCGCCAGCCGCTTCATTTTGCTGGCGGATATATTGTGCAGCTTTGCGGGCAAGTTCGCGCAGTTCCGGTTCAGGGTCACTGCTGAATATTCGCGCTAACGCTGGAATTGCCGCAAGGTCTTTGGTACGTCCCAGCCCGATGATGGCTTGACGCCGAGCGGCGGGTTCAGTGCTGTTAAGCTGGGTGATGAGTGAATCGAGCATGTCCGTCCTCGGGTTCGCAGTCGCAATCGTGTTGGCGAGACAATGCTATTATGCCACTATATTCCTGTATCCTGCATTAACGAGTGATCGCTTTATTCGCTGACGACTGCCTCGGCGGTTGTTACGGCAACTGCATCCTCAATCAAGGCGATCAGCGGGTCGGGAATCCCCGTTTCTTCGACAATCTGCTTGCGAATGCGATTCCCCAAGTACGACCCGATCAATGCTGCACCTGCACCGTACACCCCGCCCATTAAGCGATCTTCGCGGTATGTCAGCGCGCCAACCACACCACCCACCATCAGCCGCCCAAACAGCGGAAACAGCGTAAGACGCGACGGCGTGAATGGCAGTTTATCGCCGATTGTTTCTCCGACTTGCGCCGCTCTCAACAAAGCGGCAGCAGCCGGACTTCGAAGAATTTCCGGGTACTGCTCTGCTTCCAGCGGATTCCGCTGCACATAATTCACCAACGCGGCGATTCCTGCCATACTGCGCAGTCCACTGATCCCGCCGAGCCATACCGCTTGTCGTAGAGTCATCGTCTATCCTCAGTTCCAATCTCCTGTTTACTGTGTATCGGGTGTATCATGACCGTCCGTTCCCCGCATGTGCCATGTTGCCCGGTTTGCGAATGCCATGTTGGGGGCGATCATCCTAGGCGATGGACAAAATACATCATGGCGATGACGACTTCAGACCCTAAACCTCTGCCGTTTGACCGAATGCTGCCGATCCTCGTTTTGACATTTGTGGATGTCCTCGGCTTGACGGTAATCATCCCGATTCTTCACCTCTATGCCGCCGCCTATAATGCGACTCCGCTGCAAATCGGGCTGGTTGCGGCGGCGTTCCCACTCAGTCAGTTGATCGGTGTGCCGCTTATGGGGGCGCTGTCCGACCGTTTTGGACGCAAACCCCTGCTGTTGATCAGCCAGATTTCCACGTTGATCGGCTTTTTGATGCTTGCCGCCGCAACCTCGTTAGAAATGGTCATCCTCTCACGCGTGATTGACGGTGTATTCGGTGCGAATTACGCGACCGCTCAGGCGGCGATCACCGATTTGACCGATGACAGCAATCGGGCGCGTGGTCTGGGGTTGGCGGGCGCGGCATTCGGCATTGGCTTTTTGTTCGGTCCAGCAATCGCGCTGTTCGCATTGGAGATCAATAACAGCCTTTCGATGCCTGCATTGGTCGCCGCAGCCTATTCAGCGTTTTCGATTGGGCTGACGGTGTTCAGTTTCCGCGAAACACTCTCGCGGGATCGACGTAAGCAGGGAAAAAGCGGGCGCGGTGTCCTATTCAGCGGATTTTCGATCATTCGCCGTCCGGCAGTTAAGCCGCTTCTGGTACTGATGTTCTTTCAGCAAATCATCTTTTTCGCTTTTGAAACTTTGTTAGGTTTGTTCCTTCTCAGCCGATTCGGGATACTTGGGCAAGGGAGCGCGTTGATCTTCTTGTACGTGGGCGTGATATTGGTCATGGCACAAGGACGTCTCATCGGGCAGTGGAGCCGCCGCTACGGTGAACGGCGTGTTGTGCAGATCGCGCTGGCGCTGCTGGCAGTTGGGCTAGTGCTTGTCGCCGCGTCCCCTGATGCTCCACATCCTTTTTACGTCGAGCGCATCGTTCGCAACGAACTCCGTGATCTCGCGCCGACTGCCACCGAAACTGTCATCGGTGACATTGCGATTACGCTCCCAAGCGAAAGCGGGCGCGGATTTGGCGGGCTGCTCTGGTTAGCGGCTGCGCTTGTGCCGCTCACACTCGGCGCAGGCTTGATCCGCCCGGCGCTCAATTCTTTGATGATCCGCCGCGTTCAATCGGATGAACGCGGGGCAGTTCTCGGCGTGAGTGCGTCATTCGTCAGTGCCGCCGATTCTGCTGCGCCGCTGTTGGGTGGGTTGTTATTCCAAAGCTACGGCGCATCCGCACCATTTTTCGTGGGTGGAGGGATTATGGCGGTGCTGTGGCTGCTCAGTTTTTGGCTGATCCGCCGTGAACCGCTGCTGGAACAGGGTGAGGGATGAATACGCTGATCACACAGGTGCAGCGCCGCTTGATGTACTTGAGTTCGCCAGAGGAACAGCGGCGCGCTCTTTACTTGGTGGCGATCAATCTACTGATGATGTTCGGTTCGGTGCTGTTTTATCTGTACACGAGCTTCTACATCGATCAACTGCTGCCGATTACGCTAAATGTCGCCTTAAACCTGACGATTGTTGTTCTCATTCTGAACAAAAGATATCAACTTGGGGTGCGGTTGTTTGTGCTGCTTCAGCCCGGGCTTGGTTTTATCACGCTGCCGATGCTCGATCTAAACGCGATGGCATATCTCATCCCCTCGTATTTGGCGGTGAGTTTGTTCATCCGTGATCAGCGCACAATTGTCGCTTATGGACTCTCGCTCGGTGTCGGCATTGCTATCACTGGATTTGTGACGAGCGGGATTCCCCGCTACGCTGCGCTCATCCACGCCGATCTTTTCTTGTTCCTTTTCATGACGATTATTATGATTACGATGATGGCATTGGTGGCGCGTGCTGATCGTGCTCAAATTCATCAACAATCACGCGCGATTGAAACATCAGAACAACAGCTCCGTTCGATTTTAGAGAATTTTCCCGGCTTAATCCTCGTCTATGACCAGAATTTAAACCTGATCACATTTCGCGCCGCTCCGACGGTTGTGCCCCCATCCCTCATCACTCCAATTGTAGGGTCGCCCATCAAGGATCATTTCACTCCGGCACAGTTCCCCATGATTATGTCGCAGATGGAACGGGTTGCCGCGCTTGGGCGACCCGTGAGCTTTGAACTCCCCGGTTGGGAGGAGCACCGCTGGTACGAGGTATCCGCTGCGCCTGTGGTAGAGCGCGGCAGGGTACGGCGCACGGTGTTGATCGCGCTGGAGATCACGCGCCGCAAACGGGCAGAGGAATCACAGCGCAGCACCGCCCGCGATCTACAGGATTTCGCCTACATCATTTCGCATGACCTCAAAGCCCCGCTGCGGGGGATCATTACCGTTGCGGGTTGGCTGGTTGAAGACTATGCGGATAAATTTGATGACAAAGGGCGTGAATTAGTGGACATGCTTCAGGGGCGCGTGCGCATCATGGATGCCATGATCAACGGGGTTCTGGAGTATTCGCGCATCGGACGTCAAGAGACGATTCAGCCGGTTGACGTGAGCGAAGTGATCCGCGAGATTGAAACGTCGATTGTGCCGCATGATCGTGCGTGTCTGATCATCGAAACGCCTCTGCCGACCATCTACAGCGATCCGACGCGCGTCCGCCAGATTTTTCAGAACTTGATCGACAATGCGATTAAATACGGCGATAAACCGATGACCGAAATCCGAATCGGGGCTGTACAACTTCCGTTTGGGTGGTCGTTCAGCGTCTCGGACAATGGTCGCGGAATCCCAGAACAATTTCACGAACGGGTGTTTCAAGTATTTCAGACGCTTGCGCCGCGCGATTCAGAAAGCAGTACGGGAATCGGTTTAGCAATCCTTAAACGAATTGTCGATTATTATGGTGGCGCAGTTCATTTGAGTTCGGAAGTTGGCAAGGGCAGCACCTTCACGATTACGCTGCCAGAAGTGCATCCATCGTCTGCATCATCGAGTTGACAGTGAGCAATGTGCCATGACTGACCGCCTCCGAATCTTACTCGTTGAGGATGACCCGATCGATCAGCGTGCGTTTCTTCGTCTAATCGATTCGGAGTCGCTTCCTTACGATCCACTGCTGGTCAACTGCGTTTCTGCTGCATTACAAGCAGTCGCCGGCAGTGAATTTGATTTGATCATTGCGGACTATTTGCTGAGTGATGGCACGGGCTTTGATATTCTCGATGCTGTGGGCGAAACGCCGTTGATCATGGTTACAGGGATGGGGAGTGAGGAACTCGCCGTGAAAGCGATGAAGGCGGGGGCTTACGATTACCTCACCAAAGACTCTGAGCGCCACTACTTAAAACTTCTACCTGTAGTTGTCGAAAACACGATTAAACGAGCGCGCAGTGAACGCGCCGCCGCCGCCGCCGAAGTGGATCGGATACGGCGCGGTATGCTCGAAACATTTATCAGTGATGCTTCGCACGACTTGAGGACACCGCTGAGTGCCCTCAGCACATCGCTGTATTTACTTGAACGCTATACCGAAAGTTTGCGCCGCAATGTCGCTCAATATCCCGATCCTGAACCGCTGCTGCGTGATGTACTGCGCATCACCGACCGAATCGCGCAGATTAATTCGGATCGGGATCGTTTGGAGCGGATCATTGATTCGATGCTGCATATGGTCAAGGCGGATCAGATCACGCAGTTGACGCTTTCGCCCTATGACTTGAACGTATTCGTGAATGAAATTGTGACCGGCTACGCTGACCGTGCCATCCTGAAGGAGCAAACGATCAGCTTCACGCCCGCGCCTGAAGCGGTATATGCCGCCATCAGCATTGAGGAATTCCGCTCGATTGTCGATAACTTAATCGGCAACGCGGTCAATTACACGCCGGAAAACGGTGCAATTCACATCGAATTAAACAGCACCGACGATGAGATTGCGCTCAGTGTGAGCGATACAGGCATCGGCATTCCCAACGATCAACTAGAGCAGATCTTCCAGCGCTTCTACCGCGTCAACAAAGCGCGCACGATGAACATCGGCGGCAGCGGGTTAGGGTTGGCGATTGTGCGCCGCTTGGTTGAGCTGCACGGCGGCACGATCCACGTCAGCAGTGTCGAAGAACAAGGCAGCACATTTCAGATCATTCTGCCGCGCGTTCGCACCGAAGAAACCTAACCCTAGCGCTTTGCCAGCGCAAAAACTTGATTTGAATAAACTCAACTATGGGTACAAACTGCGCCGGAGGGGGGAGCATGTGTATCCACCTGTTCGCATTCAATCAAGAAGCCCATTGGAGCATGACAGATGGACAAGATCACTATTGTGAAAGAGATCGTCATCAACCGTCCGATTCAGGAGGTTTTTGAAACAGCGACCTGTATGGAAAGCTGTATCAACTGGTGGACGATGATCAAAGAAGCGAAAAAGGTCTCCCAAGGTCCGACCGCCGTTGGTACAGAGTACCGCCACATCGCCAAGTTCATGGGAGTTTCGGTCGAATCGCACCCTGTGGTCACGCTGCTAGAACCGCCGCATCGTTTCGCCTACCAGAGCCGGACTCCCACTGCTCATATGGATGTCACATTTACGTTTGAAGAAGTGAGCGGCGGCACCAAGATGACGATTCAAATGGAAGCCGATCCGATCCCGAATATGTTCGCGCAGACGCTTCTACCAATGGTAATGAATGCCGCTGGACGCCAATTCCAGAGCGACATGGATACGCTCAAAGCGATGATGGAAAACGATGTCAAAGTAAAGGTGTGGTAGGCAGCCTTAAACCACAAAGGCGCGTATATCCCCTTGATGCGCGCTTTTGTGGGCGTTCATGGTTTAGCTGTATCCGCCGCACTCAAGTCGCGCTCGACTTTCGCGGGGGCTTCGCCGTTCATCAGCCGTTTTGCCGCGTCCTGCATTGCCGCATCGTTGAGGGCGGCATCTCCGCCCACCTCATGAATCATGCGCCCAACTTCGCGTGAGTCTCCGTTTTCAAACACGGACAGCATTTCGCCGGATGACATGCGTGTATAGTCTTTCGTCGGTTTCGCAAATGCGACGCGCCGAATCTGGCGTGTTAGGCTCGCACTGCCGCAGTGTGGGCAAGCGCGTTCGGCTTGCGCTGCTTCGTAATCTGCCACGCGTTTGTAAAACAGCGTGATCGCTCGCCCACACGTATTGCACCTGAACTCGTAACTTGGCATAATGCACCTAAACTTGTCACTCAACACTCTATTCTATCTCACAAAATCAGTTAGAAAGTCGTAAATATGCTACCGGAGCAGCCGCCCGAACGCCGCCCGCACCCACTTGAAGAACCGAGTGCGCCCCCTGCGCCGCCTTCACAGAATACCCCCACGCGAACACCTGTCACTTTACGGATTCCGGCGGTTGCGCCGACCGTGACGTATGTGCTGATTGCGATCAATGTGTTGGTGTTCATCGCGCGTGCCGTTTCGGTGGATATTAATCGCGCGCTGTTGGATTGGGGCGCGAATAATCCGGTCGCCGTGTTTGAGCAGGGCGAACTTCACCGCCTGCTTACGTCGATGTTTTTGCACGCCAGCATTCGTGATGATTTAGGCGGGTTTGCTTTCCAAAATGCTATCCACCTGATCCTGAACGCGTACATTATCTACGTCACCGGTCGCGGGATCGAGCCGCTGTTTGGTCATTTACGTTTCGCGCTCGTGTACCTGCTCGGTGGCTTGGCGGGGAGCATTGCCAGCGCCTTACTCAGCCCGTCGAGCGTGTATTCGGTTGGGGCAAGCGGCGCGGCATTCGCCATTTTGGGCGGGGAATTTGTGTACTTATACAAGCACCGCCGCCTATTGGGGGAGCGCGGTCGCGCGCAAATGGGCGGACTGATCAGTTTAGGCGTTATGAACCTGCTGCTGGGCATTTTGTCTACGTTCAGTTTAGGCGGCGCACGGATCGACAATTGGGGGCATATCGGCGGCGCAATCGGGGGAGCGGCGCTTGCATGGATGATCGCGCCATTCTTTCTCCCGCGCCGTGATCCCACCCGCCCGGACTCGCTGATCGCGGAGGATATTAATCCACTGCGCGCCAATGTGCGGGCGGTTAGCCTGTATGTGACCGCCCTGATGGCGCTCTTGATTATCGGTTCGCTGAGGTACTAGCGGTTATTCTGCCGCCAAAAACGCCAGATCATCTGACGCAAACATGTCGTAAACGGCGCGGAATACATCAAACGGCGTCGTCAAGTCTTGGGGCAGCGGATACACAATCGGAATCAACACCGCCCATGCGCCCGCTGTACCCTGCACGATCGTCGGATCGGTCAGTATTCCGCCGTGTGCTTGAAACACCGCTTCGTAGGTTTGTTCGGTGCGGGGTGAGATCAGCGTTTGCAGGTTGCTAAGCACCACATCACCTGCCTCCACCGCCGACGCTTGATCCGCATACGCCAGCACAATCGCAGTGACCTGTGCCGCCGAGTCGCTCGAATCCACCAGCATCACGGCTTGAGGAATAGGAATCCGTGTGCCTTCAAGAGGAACGTCAACTTCCGTCAGCATCGCCGGATCAAAACTCAGCGCCGTGCGGATCAGCGCCCCCGATTTGGCGTAATCATCAAGCCCCGCTGCCATCGCTTCAAATTCGGGGGCGTCTGCAAGGGTATCCGCGCCGCTTTGCGCGTCCGCCAGCGTTTCCAGTATGAGATTGCTGTAGGCATAGAACAGGGTGCGTGTCTCGTCGTTGAACAGCATTGGCGGTTTACGCCCGATATTGTCGTAAAAACTTCCCGCAATCACACCGCGCAGATCGGACATCATGCCCGCGTCGCATCCATCCGGGCTGCACCAACCGCTGAATCCAAACTGCTCGACATCCTCCCACGCACTTAACGCGCTGTCGAGGCTTTCGCGTTCAAGATCGCCGCGTATGATGAACCCATGTGCCGGAGGAACACCGGTATTCACCACTTGATCGAGCGCGAAGAAGTCAAATCCATTGATCGCTGCGAAATCAGGCAGCGTATCGGGATCGAGCCGCCGTAGGCTGTCACTCAGCGGCAGTGCCGCCAGCGCCGTCCTTGCTTGATCTGGGTTCGCATCCAGATCGGCAAGAAACGCCTCAATCGAATCATAAGCATAATCAGCGGTCGCTGCGCGTGCCGCCGCAAAGTCCGCGAACTGCCAGTAAGCACGTGCTTCCGGGGTATCCGGCGTGATCGCCAGCATCGCGCGGAGCGCTGCGGTTGAGGTGTTGGGGCTGTCCTGTGCGCTCACGCTCAAGACGGCGAAGCATGCAAGCGAAATCAAAAACACGATGCGGCGCATATCAACAGTTCCTCGGTGTGATTAGGCTTCTGTCTTTGTTGTAGGCAGTTTCGCTTTTTCCGCAACCAGCACCCGCCCGCTGACATACGCGATCCCCGCCGCCGCAAGCAGCAGCCCGGATAGACTGAAATATGCTGCCGCCGCGCTGAACGTGGTGTACGCCCACCCGCCGTACAGCGGACCGATCACACGCCCAAGCGCTTGCACCGATTGATTCCCGCCCTGAATACGCCCTTGTTCGCGCACGGTCACTGCTTTAGAAAGGAGCGCGGCGGAGGTCGGAATCACCAAGCCGTTGCCACCCGCATTGAACAGCGACGCGACAAAGACCAACGGCGCAAACAGCGTGATCGATGTGATGCCGATGATCACAAAGCCGATCGCGATCATGATTAACCCGACAATCGCGACTCGTAGTTCGCCAAATCGCGCTACCACCCGCCGAATCAAGAATCCCTGTGTGATCACCTGAATGATGCCGATCAAGAAGAACAGCGCATTCGTTTGATCGGGCGTCCATCCAAGCCGATCTTCGGTCAAGAATGCGATATTCGATTGCAAAACGGCAAAGCTGATCGTCCACAGCAGAATTGCCGCGAGAAACAGTCGGATTTGCGGGACGCGGAACACGTTGATCAATTGGGTGAACGGATTTAACCGTCTGAGGGCGATTTCGTGTTCGCGCCGTTCTGGGGCGAGACTTTCCGGCATGGCGAAGTAGCCCCATGCGACATTGAGCAGCGTCACAACAGCGGCGAGAACCATTGGCGCTTCAAGCGCCCCGGTCACGCGGTAGATCAACGCGCCGATTGCTGGACCGATCACGAAACCCATCCCTGCCGCCGATCCTACCAAGCCGAAAAAGCGGGTGCGGTCTTTCGGTTCGGTGATGTCGGCTGCGTAGGCGTAGATCGTGCCGATATTCCCGCCTGTAATCCCGTCAATGATGCGCCCTAAGAACATCACCCACAACGCACCTGCCGCACCGATCAGCACGTAGCCGACCGCTGAACCAAACAAGCTGATCAAGAGGATAGGGCGGCGACCATAACGGTCACTCAATGCGCCGAGTGTGGGCGTAGCGATAAACTGAAAAAGCGAAAACGATGCGAACAGGAGGGAGACCGTCCATGCATGCTGGGTCGGATCGCTCACATAGCGCCCCGCGAGAAAATTCAGGACGGGCGCGACGATGCCCACCCCCACTAAATTGAGAAACGCCGTCGTGATGATAAAGGCGGTCGTCCCTTTGGGCGCGCCCCAGTTTGCTGCACCTGCTGTCATTTTTCCCTGTTTCTATTCCGGTGATTCGACGGTGATTGTGCCGAGCGTGTGATAATCCGCATCTGTGCCATCAACGGCTAGGCGGCGCATCGGATCAGACGCATCGTACCAGCCCATGATAACGGTATACGTTCCCGGTGCTAGATCCGCCGGAAGCAGAATGGCATGATGATCGCTGACAGGTTGGCGTGAACGCCATGCTGTCGTCTGATTTGATCCCCCTTGTGGGTAGCTGTCCCGCTGTGTGACGAGCACCCCTTCGGCATTCAACACTTGCACGAAGATTTTGTAGTCTCGCGGGAGGGGTCTGTTCGTTTCCCACATAAAATCGAAGGCGATGGCGTCTTCGGGGGCGGCAGTTGCGCTGCTCATGTAACATTCGGTCAAGCGGATGTCGTCGAAACTCGCTAGCGGGCATTCACGCGGTAAATCTGGGTTAACAACATAGCGCGCCAGTCGTAGATCACCGATCCAACTTTGATCGATCTGATATGCTTCGATGTTCAATCCGTTTTCGATATATCCTTGTGGATCGCGCTCACGTTCACCCCAGAAAAGTGCGTCGATCCGGTCGGCACTGCTCAAAATATAAGCGAGCGCAACCGTTGTTTCGACATCAAAGTCGAAATTTACCGGAAGCGCATGTACCCGTGTTTCGCCGCCAAAGTAATACTCAAATACTTCGCGCTGACTTGGTGAGACAAGCACAATCGCATCATTCGCATCAAGTTCTGACTCCATGCGCGCCGCCACACTGCGATAATCCGCCCGCTGCCAGCGTGGATCGGTGTACAGCGGCGGAATGATCGTTACTAAATTGACCAGCATCCACGCCGCGATCGCCGCACTAAGGAGAACGGTCACGACTTGTAAACGTCTTTGCGCCTCTGCGTCTTTGCGTCTTTGCGTTAATGCTTTCCCGATCACCCACACGCCGCGCGCCATCCACACCGCCGCGCCGATCTGCGCTGGAAGCAGGAATTTGAGATTGCTTTCGCGGGTGACTCCCAAAATCAAGAACAAGCTCACCGGGACAGCCGCCAGCATGACCGGCGCGACCCACATGCGATTCCCGCGCACGGGTGCGATCAATCCGGCGATCAGCAGCAGAATCGGGATCGCCAGCGTGATATTGTCCGCCGTCACGCCGAAGATCAACCACTGCGCCAGCCGCGCCCCGGCTTCAACAGTAGGGATGACTCCGCCTGCCTGCTGCCACCCTGAAAGCTGGTTGATCGCAGTTGGTAACCACGCGAGAAACAGCACAAACGTCAGCGCCGCCGCGCCAAGATATGCCCTAATTATTCCCCCGCGCTTGCCGCGCTGTTCCGGCATGATGAGCGCAATCAAGACGGTGACGACTTGCGCCGCGATCACGAACGCAAACGCATAATGCGTCCACATGCCCGCCGCGTTGATCACGCCAAGCACCGCCGCTCGACGCCATGTCGGACGCTTCATCAACGCCATCACAAGCAGAATCGACGCCGCGCTCCACAGTGCGAGCAATGCATACATGCGCGTTTCTTGCGCGTAATACAGGTTAAACGTGTTGAGCGCCGCAAAACTCGCGCCGAGCGCCGCCGCCCACGCGGGCATGATCCGCCGCCCGATGGCGTAGGCGACTGCGACGGTGAGCACACTCGCAAACGCGGATAAGGCACGCAGCGCGAACTCGCTTTCGCCCGCGAACGTTACCCAAGCGCGCAGCGCGAAGTAATACCCCGGCGGGTGAATATCCCCGGCGGAAGCAGAGGTAATTGCGTCAAAGGATCGGGTGGCGTTGGTGTAGCTGATGCCTTCATCGTGCCAGAGCGACTGCGCGCCCAACAGGTGAAAACGCAGCGCAAAGGCGATCAAGAGCGCCAACACAAAGGCGCTAAGGTGCAAAGACGCAGAGAGTCGGCGCGGATTCATGCTTTTCTCCGGTGCTCAAGCCGCACAAAGATCGAGAGGATGAGGATGATCACGACTGGAAGCACGATCACGATGAAGAACGGCAGGACGTTCTCCAATGTGTGATCGTTCACCTGCACCGATTCAATATAGAGCGGGTTTCCCCCCTCTATAACCTGAACCCTGATGTCGGCGGTTGCTGCGGATAATCCCAATGGTATCGGGTAGTCGGCGGGTTGATCGCTTATGGTTAAGTGGTGCTCCTCTCCTCCGATGTTAACGATCACGGCTGCCGTGCCAAACGCGGCACGCATGTGCAGGATTACGTCTGTGCCGTGTATGCGGAAGTGACTTGAATACCCCTGCTGAAGCGCCATCGCATAACCATACGGCGAATCCGGCAGGTTCACGCGCTCGACTCCGGTATCATGCCAGCTTCCCCATCCGTAAGGCTCATGTGTGCCGCGATACAGTGTCGGTGTCTGAGCGGTGATGTATTCACGCATCGCGTCATAAACCGGACGCGGCGTAAAGTCCGGCTCAACCATGCGGAAGTAATACCAGCTTTGATTGCGTTCGCTTTCGCCCGCCCGCTTGAAGAACCAGTAGAACATCACGCCCAAATACGGGTAATCCTGTTCCGC
>JAPKMU010000098.1 GCA_026645745.1 Anaerolineae bacterium
TTGATTGCCCGCCGCAGCAGCTTGATCTCGTCCTGCTCTGCCCAAAATGCTTCTTCCCACGCGGCGCGTTCGAGCGTCTTGGCGTGACGATACGCATCATAATCGCCCGTGTAACGCTTTGAGCCGTGCGAGAATTCATCGATTTCGATGATCACATTCACGGTGCGGTTCAAGAATTCGCGGTCATGGCTGACGATCACCGCCGCACCCGGATACGCCGCGAGATAGCTTTCCAGCCATTCGAGCGCCGCCGCGTCAAGGTGATTTGTTGGCTCATCCAACAGCAGCACATCCGGCTGACGAAGCAGCAGCGCCGCCAGTGCCGCCCGCGTCTTTTCGCCGCCGCTCAGCGTCATCATCTGCTGATCACGCGGCAGATGCGCGATCCCCAACCCTTCAATCACAAGATCGATCCGATGATCGAGGTCATAACCGCCGCGCCGCTCAAACTGATCGGCAAGCTCGCCATATTCGTCGAGTGCGCCGCTGACATCTCCCGCCGGGACTGCCATCGCCGTTTCGAGCGCACGCATACGCGCTTCAATATGGCGCAGTTCGGTAAGCGATTCGCGGATCATGGTGTCAAGCGTTTGATGTTCGATTCCCGTCATGATTTGCGGCAGATAGCCGAGCGTTTCGTCGGGATCAAGCGCGATTAAACCCGTATCCGGTTCGACTTCACCCGCCGCAATCTTGAGCAGGGTGGATTTGCCTGCGCCGTTTGCGCCGACCAGACCGATCCGCTGTCCCCATGCTGCGGTCAGCGAAATGTCTTTCAGGATTTGGTTCGCGCCGTAAGTTTTGGAAATTCCCTGTAGGCGTAACATACAAGGGTCTCCTTCCGTTCGTTTATTCAGTTGTTGAGGGGTGGAAAAGCGAAACCGCGCCGTGAATTATTCCTGTGTAGGAACGTTCAGCGGCAGACTATCAAGAACGGGTGAAGGGGTAGAAATTACATGCGTCTCACAGAGGCGTTTTTGAGCGAATAGTAAGACTATAACAGACTTTTGTGACCCGTGCAAGCCCGCTATACACTTTTTTACAAGAATCAAAACGGGCGGGGGAGCAGTCAATCCCCCACCCGTTTTGATTGACTGTCAAACAGCGGTTAGCTGACGATGCGCGTAGGCAGCGGCGCGCCGTTCTGCGGCGGCAGGTAGCTCGGCTGCATCGTGTCTTTACGCACCCACAGGAAACTGCACGCCAAAACGACCTTGTAATACGTTTCGGTCGAATCCTGACCAATGACGACGTATGTGCCGGGGTTCAAGACGACACCGGGGGAAGCATTGCCGGGGCTGTAATATGCCTGCGCGCCAAACGGTGCTTCGCCGACGACAGAGCCTTCTGGAATGACCAGATTGCAAGCGGCACCGTTCGGATTGCAGACCGGGAAACGTGCGCCAGCCGGAAGCGATGCAGGTTGGAAGTAGTCCTCCGCGATGCAGCGAACCGCGCCGCTCGCCAGATAATTCGCACAGGCAACTGAGTTTTCGTCGTTGTAGCAGGGGTCGCCGGGGCTGGTATCATACAGTGAATAGGTGATGGGACCGAGTTGGGGATAGTCAGTTGCGCCTGAATAAGACCACCAATCCGTCCAGTTCATGCCCGCCCCCGTCGCCGCATCAAGGCAGAACGTATCGATGTCTGTGATCAAACCATTGGCATCCGTCATGAGCATCGTAACGATGTCGCCCGGACCTTCTGTCTCCGATTCGCCGAAATAGCAGGTATCCTCAGAAATTACGCCCGATCCGGCGATGGGATAAGCCGGTTGATCTGGATCATAACTTGTATCGAAACCGATTGTCGCGCTGGTCGCCGCAAAAACTACCACGCTGAGAGCGAAAATTGCGACCATGAAGAGAGGAGAAAGCTTACGCAGTGTCATGGCAGGTATTATCTCCTTCATGAGTACTTCCCAGACGATTATATTATACCATACACTACTCGTTTGGGATGCAATAATCCATGCGCCGGGTCAACGCGGGATTCTGATAAAATCGCACGGATATTCAACTGAGAGAACGAGTTGACTCAAGCATGACGTACACGATGAACGACCATCCATTCGCCGCTGACCTGCTGCACTGGTATGACGCAAATCGTCACCCGCTGCCTTGGCGCGCCAACCGCGATCCCTACCGTATATGGTTGAGCGAAATCATGCTTCAGCAGACGCAGGTCGAGACCGTCAAACCGTACTTTGAAACGTTCACCAGCGCGTACCCGACCGTGCGCGATCTCGCCGCCGCCCCGCTTGATGAGGTGCTGAAAAAGTGGGAAGGACTCGGCTATTACAGCCGTGCCCGCAGTTTGCACCGCACCGCGCAGATTGTCACCGAGCAGCACGGCGGCATTTTCCCTAACACGGTCGAAGGCTTGCTGGCACTGCCGGGAATTGGACGTTACACGGCGGGCGCGATCGCCAGTATCGCGTATGACATCCCCGCGCCTGTACTCGATGGCAATGTGATCCGCGTGTTTGCGCGCCTGCTTGATCTGCCTGATGATGTGACTAAGCCGCGCACCATTGCGTATTTGTGGGAGGTGGCGGAACAGTGGACGCCGCAAACGCGCCCCGGTGATTACAATCAAGCGCTCATGGAATTGGGGCGGGTGATCTGTAAGCCGCGCAGTCCAGTTTGCGGTGACTGCCCGATCCGCGCGGGCTGCGCCGCTTACGCGCACGGCACACAGTCGGAGCGTCCGGTCAAGGCGGCGAAAGCGAAAACGCCGCATTACGATGTCGCGGCGGGCATGATCTGGGATGACAGCGGGCGGCTGTTGATCGCGCAGCGCCCCGCCGAAGGACTGCTCGGCGGCTTATGGGAGTTCCCCGGCGGCAAGCAGGAATCCGGCGAAACGCTCGAAGCCTGTTTGCAGCGTGAACTGCGCGAAGAATTGGCGATTGAGGTCAGCGTCGGGGAAGTGTTCGCGGTGGTCAAGCACGCGTTCACCCATTTTCGGATCACGCTGCACGCCTTCACCTGCCGCTATATAAGCGGTGAGCCGCAAGCGCTCGGTGTGCAGGCGTGGCGCTGGGTTACGCCGGACGAACTGCGGACTTATGCCTTTGGCAAGGCGGATCGGGCGGTGATTGATGCGCTCGAAAAACGGCGGGGGATGCTGCTGTAGAAAAATTGCATACCCCCTCTCGAATATTGATAGAGGGGGCAAGTGTGAATGGCTACGGATGCTCGATCATGATGTCGTCAACATAGATCACACCGTCATAGGGGAAAGTGCTTTCAATCCATATCTGTATGCCCACAATATCTTGCCAAGAACGCGTCCACTCTACATTTCCCAGCTGCCATGTGACCTGCACCCAACTTCCCGGTCGGAGGTGGATGCCTTCACGACCGACGAACGGAACACGGGGATCACAGCTTTCATAATCGATACGGGGGGTTGCACTTTCAAACCAACACCATCGATCATTGAAAAGGAACAGTTTCGTATCTGCAAAATAGATCGTAGGATCGCCTTCTGGCAGATATACCCAAGCACTTATTGTTGCGCCCGATAGATCCTCGCTAAAGGGTACTGCAAGTAGAATCTTGCGGGCATTTGGGTGGTCGGGTGATGTTTGGATCACCCGACTCTGAAGCGAATATCGCGAGTCGTGTGCCACTTCCTCACTGATTTCGCCTAGCGCGAGGGGGACAACGGTTGGCTCTGATGAACCGACAGCCGTTGGCGTTCCAAGTACTGGTTGCGTGCCGTTCACGTTAGTTTCGCTGGAACTTAACGGATGAATCACCGTATCTGCATAAACACCCCATCCCATATCTGTACCATCTTCGAAATCAAATAGAGTTGTGTTTTCGAGCGCTGGTAAGTTCATGTGAGGGCAGTGATAATTGGCGGAAGCGTATTCCGAAGCTGCGGTAGAAAAATCCGAGAACTCATCACCTGCGTTATAGCTCCATGCCCACGCACCCGCATAGTTGTTGCGTGCGATTGTATACAGATAGTCCGCCATAGAGCGAGATGTTTGGGCGGTTGGAAATTCTCCGACTACAATGGGTTGATCCAAACCAAGCGCCAATGCAGGATAATCGATAGGATTCTGGTCTTCCATTGCCTCATAGTAATGAAACTGGTAGAAGTCCAGACCGCTGTTCGTCCAGTATTCAATCATGCTGTTACGCGACGCACTGCCCAACGTCACCCATTGATTGGTGTTCGCATTGATGAAATCAGCGAGACGTGTCACAAATGACTGCATCTGCGAGACGCTGACCATATCAAAACCCTCTACCGTCTCGCGTCCGGGAATTCGCATGACCCATTCTGGTTCATTGATGACTTCCCACGCAAAGATATGCCGGTAACCTCCATACCGTTCGATTAAAGGTCGGAGCGCATTTTCAATAAAGGTGTCTTGCACATGCGAATCGGTGATTAAATTCGCACGACCACCGGTTTGTACGCCGCTGATGACTTGTGCCGACTCCGCAAGATGAAAGTCAAACAAGACGAAGATCAGGTAAATATCATATTTCTGAGCTACGGCGATTACCGTGTCCACATCGACGAAGAAGTATTCATCAAATCCCGTAACATCCCCATCATCGTTGAATTCTGGCGCGGCTCTGCCATCGGCAAAAAGAAACCAGCGAACTGTCTCGACTCCATGTTCCTTCAGGTAGGCAAAATCGGCGTCAAGCTGCTGCTGGTAGGTTCCGGCTCCGTCATGGGGCGTCCAAGCTTCTCCGAAGTCATGACCATAATTCCGCCATGGATAGTTTACCCCTAGACCATACAAGAAGCACTGGTCGATCCCTTCCGTGGGGGTTGGAGGGGGAAGGGAGGTCGGGGTTACGGTTGGTGGGGGTGGCGTTGGGGTCAGTGCGACAAAAGTAAGGTGGCACTCGGATTGCCCGGCAGGACAAAAGCCGAGTGTTTCGACGCTGTTTGTCACCAGAATTGTAGAGTCAGTCCCCGTAGTTTGATTGTGCCAGAACACCTCGGCGTTTGGCAAAATTTCGGTAATAGTCAGTGCTGGCGGGCAAGCACCGGTTAGAGGTGTCGTATCTCCACTGCGCTGAAGACGAAAACAAATCGGGCGTGGAATGCTGTTGGCATGAAAAGATCGTACCGAAGGATAAGTGGCAAGCGTGTGAGCAATTCCATCGGCTTCAAGGGTCATGTCTAATATCGATACTGCCCCACTACCGGGAAGGTAAATTGTGAGATTGTTTTCGTCCCTAAATATTGTGAGATCGAAAGGTTGTTGAGCAGAAACCAGGAATGTAACAAGAAAAAGTATGCCAGCAATAATCAAACTTCCGTAATTCAGTACACGCCTGAACATACTACTTCTCCTTTTGATGGCTTGCTTTAAAGGGTACCCCCACTAATCTTCTGCAAGCAGAAGCGGTGAATGTAACCTCCTCTTATATCATCATGCCATTTTCAGGAGAAAGCAGAGTGGTATTGTGCCATCTATATATGACATACATCACATGTTACAATAATAAAATGTATACTTATTTATTAACCCGTCTCATCCTTAGGCTATCGCAGTAGGACTCGGAGCGGGTGTACCGTCCCTGTAGAAACAGGTATTTTTCCCTCACGGTTTGTTCAACACGCGCCGCCGGAATGGGTAGATCAACTTATTCACGCGACCCAACATTTCGACGTCGTCGCGATAAAAGAACACCTGCTGATCGGTCAGCATATAGGGCGGATTGTGGCGTTCATCGCCGCTGATCAACAGCGTCGTTACGCCTGCGCCGCGCGCGATCCCCGCCTCATAAATCGTATTCAAATTATCGGCGGTGATGTCCGCGACGACGACATGCGCCCCTTGGATTAAGTGGGTGATGCGCTGCTGCACGGAGATCGCCCCTGCGCCTTCGATCTCATCACCGATGAGACATGGCATCGCCGTCACACGTTCGATTAGCCCACGAATGATCTCTTTACGCCGCTGATGTTCTGCATCAAAATCGGTGGCAAAGAATACGTACTGCCGCTTTTTGGGTTCGCGCCACTCCACGTTGAGCTTTGCTGCTGTTGCTTGCGCCGCCGCCGCAATCTGCTCCGGGGCGAGCGTCGGATCAATGGTAAGGACTTCGACCGCCTGATCTTCCAACGCTTCAGGCACGGCAATCGCGTCATTTTCGCAGATTACCGCGAACGGCAGTCCCATCTCCGCTGCCCAGTGAATTTCGTCGATCATGTGCGGCGATGTGCCGGACGGCTCATCGGTTCGGTGCGGCAGGATCGCCAGCAGTCCTCCGCAGCTTTCCATGATCTGTGTAACGCGCCGTTTGCTCTCGACATTCTGATCTTGCGAATCACCGATCAGACGAAAGTCCGCGTCCGCGAACGCCATTGAAACATGCTCCGCAAACGCTGCTTCGTGTTCGCGCCATGTGCGGCTGAGGTAAATATCACGCACGCGCCCATATTTGACTTTTGCTTGAAGCGTAGTATTCACACCGCCAAGCGCCTTGAGCAGCGCATCCGCCGTCTCAATCGTAAACGCTGGCATCTTGATATGAGTGACGGTCGCCATAAAGCCGGTCGGCTGACTGTCATCCAAGACCACCGGAATAATGCGAAAGTCTCTAAACTGATTTTGATGCATCAGGGCAAATTGAAACTCCTGCTGCACCCACCCGGAACTGAGAGACGATTTTGAGATGATTAAGAGGAGCGCGCGGCACTGTCCGATTGCTTTCGGAAGTTCCGAGCCAAACTGATCGCCGCCGCTCAACGATGCGGCGTCATACCACACACGCCACCCCGCGACATTTGTCAGCCAGTGATAGAGCGGCTCGACAATCGCAGCTTTGTCCGCGCTGGCATGGCTCAGAAACACATGAAAGTCACGTTTGTGGACGGGGAGCATATCGCGCCTCCTATCGCAGCAAAAGAAAAACCGCAGAGGGCGCGGAGAACCCGGTTTCTCTGCGCCCTCTGCGTCTCTAATAACCTTGAAGCTCGTCGAGCAAAATATCCCCGCGCCGGAGCGCTTGCAGTGCGGCTTGATCGCGGTTCTTCGCGCCAAGCTTGCTCATCGCTTGCGCAAGTGATTCCATCAAAGTCATCATGCTAATATTCATGCGCTGGCTGATCTGTTCGTTATCCAGACCCAGCGCGATATTCAGCACAATCGCACGTTCGGTATCGGTGAGCTTCTTATCGCCCCGGTTGCCGATCATGCCCGTCACGACTTTTTCCGCGACGCCTTTCCCCAACACGATATTTCCAGCGACGACTTTGCCAATCGCGTCAATCAAATCTGCTTCATCGGCGCTCTTGAGGATGTACCCATGCGCACCAGCACGAAGGGCTTGCATGATGTACCAATCTTCATCGCGTCCCGTCAGGACGAGGACTTTTGTCGCGGGGGACTGTTCGCGGATTTCCGGCAGCACATCAAGCCCGCCTTTACCCGGCATGTTGAGGTCAAGGATCAGCACATCCGGCTTGGTTTCATTCACTTTTTGGAGCGCTGCTTCGCCATCACTCGCTTCGCCGATCACCAAAACATCGTCACGTTCAGCGAGCATACTCATCAAGGCGCGGCGCAAAATCGTGTGATCGTCCGCCAGCACCACGCGGAGCGTCTTGGTGGAAATCCGTTGATCCGCCGGAATTTGGCGCGCAGGCTGGGTCGCGTTGACCGGGACAGCCTCGCCCGTGATCATCTTATCGGACAATGCCGACGCAAGCGCTTCCATTGACTGGAAACGGCGCGCGGGGTTCTTTTCCAGCGCTTTGAGGATGACAGCTTCAAGCTGCACAGACAAATTCGGGCTGTGCAAACGCGGCGGCGGCGGCGGCTGCTTGACATGCTGAAGCAAAAGCGCCGGAATATCATCGGTCGAAAACGGAAGCTGCCCCGTCGCCATTTCGTAGATCACCACGCCGAGCGAATAAATATCCGTGCGGTGATCCAGCGCCATGCCCTGCGCTTGTTCCGGCGAAAGATAGGCGGGTGTTCCGATGATCATCCCATCAGCGGTGACACGCTTCGCTTCACGCGGGAGCGCTAACCCTAAGTCCATGATTTTGACCTGACCATTCGGCGTCACCATGATGTTGGCGGGCTTCACATCACGGTGAATGATCTGGCGCTCATGCGCGTAACCAAGCGCCAACGCGATCTGGCGGGCAAGATCAACAACTTTATCAGGCGAAGACGGGATGAACTTCGTGAGGGGATCACCCTCGACGTATTCGACGATCAAGAACTGCGCACCGTCGTCCTCATCACTGTCATAGATCGCCATGATGTTGGGATGATTAAGTTGAGCAACCGCCTGTGCTTCCTGAAAAAACCGCCGTCGCGTGGTTTCTTTTACGTGTGGCAGGAGAATCTTAAGCGCAACGGTTCTTCCGAGCTTGCGATCGAGCGCTTTATAAACAGCAGCGGTCGATCCCTCTCCCAGCAGGTCTCGTATTTCGTAACGTTGTTTGAGAATGCGTCCAATCATGGCAGCTAGTTTCAGAATAACAGGCGGACGTTACAAGAATAGCACACTGGCAAGACCAACGCACCTAAAAAGCTATAAAAAATGTGTTCGTGTGATTACGAGAAAAACAACCCTTTTGCATCAGGTTAACCACTGGTTTCAGAACGAAGTGTATAAATTACTTCATAAGCGCCTGCGGCGGATTAGCACGTCGGCTAACGAAACGAACGCTGCCGCCGACAAAACGAACAGAAGCGGATCGGTCGGCACACGATAGCGCGTTGACGGATGGAAAATTACATACGCGAGGGTCATGCTGATCTGCACAATCCACAGCAGCGAAATCTCGCGCCACTGTCGTGCCGTCACAACCACGCCGATCAACGCAAACAGAAGCAGCACGCCAACGTAGTAACGATGAATCACGCGACCGAGCGCGAACGCGCCGCCGCTGTATTCCGCCACCGGATCGCCCTGCGGCAGCCCGGTGATCGTGACCCCGCCATCTGGTGCAGCCGTGATCGCTGCATCGCCCGATGTGATCGCGCTCGGATCAGCACCTTCGGTTGGATTGAGCGACGGGAAAATGTCGATGCTCCAATGCGTGAGGAACTTCACCCAGATCAGTTCCGGGATGATTGCCGGATTTTCGCGCAGCCAATCCAATGCCAGCGCGGATCGTTCGCGGTCAGCAGCGGGGCTGGCTGGCGGATTGTGGATTAACGCGGGATCGGGGGCTGTCCACTGCACATCATATCCAGCGCGCATGAGTGGAATTACATCAGGGTTGTTTCCCTGATAGAAATTCGAGCCAGCCGTCACACTCATAGCGACAAATTCACCGTAAACGCCATAATTGCGCACCGTCCAAGGGAGGAGCGGTAGCAAACTCAGCACGGCAACCGGAATCAAGCGCAGAATAGTTTGGGTCAGCGGCAGACGCGCCCAAAACCAGAGCGGCAGGGGGAGTGCGAGAAAGACGATCACCGGACGCACCATTGCTCCCGCTCCGAGCGTGATGCCTGCCGCCGCCGCAATAACCCATGTAATTCCGTCCAGACGTTCGCGTTGGCGAAGCAGCATAACGAGATAAACAAACGCATGCAGCAGGGTGATGAATAACGGGGTATCGATCAGCGTCAGGTTTTGAAAGATCAAATAAGGATAGGCGGCATAAAACGCCCCCGCGAGCACGCCGATTACCTGACCACGCACGGCAAACAACCGCCGTGTGATCATGACCAAGAGGGTAATGCTGATTAGGTCAAGGAGGGTGTGCATCAGCGCAATCGCTAATGAACTGCGCCCAAACAGGGCGTAAACACCCGCGACGAAAACGCTGTATAGCGGCGGCAGCACCGCGTCCGGCACACCGGGAGTTAACCCGTATACGCCTGTGTTGATCAGGTTGACGGCATAAACATCGAACGACGACGAGCCGTGAATCGCGCCAGTCTGCTCAAACGCAAAAGTCGCAGGAAACAGCAGATAAACCGCGACACGTACCAGCGCGGCGGCGATCAAAAGGATGAGGAGGTGATGCCGCCAAGCGGCGCGTGTCAGCGTAATCATGGCGCAAACTTTAGCACAAAAGTCAGCGGCATTCACAAACACCCGCGTTTCCCCTCCGGCAGAACAATTTTTAACGTGCGGAGAAAAATCACTGTGGTAAAATTCCGCGCATGAAGACTGATCGCACCCGCCTAACTGCTCTGAGTCTGCTTGTGTACGGCGCATTGATCGCAATCGCATGTACCCTAAGCAGTGAACCTGCCCCGACGATTGTGCCGCGCGCAACCAGCACGCCGCCGCCCACCATCGGTTATGCGACTCTATCCGTTACCGAACTGCCTCCGGGAATTCCCACATCTGCGCCGCGCATTGATGCGCGATTGATCAGCTTATTGTCTCAAGTCGAGCCAGATCGCCTGATTTTGCATGTGAATGCGCTCGTCAATATGTACACGCGCCATGTGCTGTCGGTACAGAATAACCCGACGATGGGGATCGGCGCGGCGTACACGTATGTGCGCAGTCAATTTGAACAGATCCGCGACCAATCACGCGGCAATCTGGTCTTGGGCGCAGATCATGAATTTTCGTTTGAGTGGGCGGGTGTTCAAGGCACGGGTCGCAATATCGTCGCCGTGATCCCCGGCACAGAGACCGGCGCGGGCATCCTCGTGATCGGTTCGCATTATGACAGCATCTCAATCGCATGGGAGGACGGAAACGCCTACGCTCCCGGCGCGAATGATAACGCCAGTGGGATGGCGTCACTGCTTGAAATCGCCCGTGTGATGAGCCAGCGCCAGCACCGCGCAACGGTGATGTTTGTCGCCTTCAGCGCCGAAGAGATTCAGCGCGCGGGGAGCATCGCGTTTGCGGAGTACCTGCGCGATCAAAACTTCGATGTCAATTGGATGATCAACATGGACATTATGGGCAGCAGCACCGGCGCAGACGGCTCAATCAATGAGCGTGAGATACGCCTGTTCAGCACTGACCCGAACGAAGGAGCCGGTTCGGAATCGCGCCAGCTTGCCCGTGCGCTTCAGATCATTGTCAACCGGCATGTGCCGGACATGACCGCTGTCCTGATCCCACTTGGTGATCGCGAAGGACGTTATGGCGACCACTTGAGTTTCAGTGAGCTTGGCTTTCCGGCAATGCGCTTTATCGAAATGAACGAGGATGTTTCACGCGTTCACAACGACCGGGATACGAGCGACGATATTCAAGCGCTGTACTTGACGCGCTCGACACAAGCGGTACTTGCCGCCGCAACTGCGCTGGCGGACGGGATACGCCCACCGCAAAACATCGTTTTACGCGATGACGGAAACGGGATGCGCACGCTGCGATGGGAAGAACGACCGGAAGCAGCGGGGTATCTGATCGCGCTCCGTCCGGTTGGTGCGACCAGCTATGTGGATACGTTCGTGATCGCCGATCCGTTTGTGCAGTGGGATCAATTCATCCCGTCACGCTATGCGGGTGTTGCGGTCTCCGCGATTGATGAAGATGGGTTACTGGGTCCGTTCTCGTTCGAGTATCAGATTTTGAACTAGAGACTCATATGCGCTTATTTATCGCGGTTGAACTCCCCGACGCGCTGAAAGACCAGATTGCGCGGCTGAAAATGGATATTCCCGATGCCTCATGGACGCGGCGCGAGACGTATCACATCACACTGCGATTTTTGGGCGATGACATCGCGGATTCGCGTGTGCCTGATTTGAAAAATGCGCTGTCACAAATCCAACTGCCCGCGTTTGATGTGACGCTGCAAGGTGTTGGACGTTTTCCACCGGGAGCGAAGAAACCTGCGCGCGTGCTCTGGGTAGGAATTGCGCCGAATCCCCCGCTGATCGCATTGTATCGCGCCGTCGAAACCACTGTTACCGGATTGAATTTTCCACCCGATGATCACGACTTCAGCGGGCATATCACGCTGGCACGCTTGAAACACTTCAAACCTGAAGCGAGCGTCGATGCGTTCTTGAGCAAACAGGGCGATTTTCGTCCTGAACCCTTCCACGCGGACGCATTTCACCTGTTTAGCAGCACGCTCACCCCGCAAGGGGCACGCTATACCACGCTGGCAAGTTTTCCGCTGGCGTAACGCTGCGGTAGAATCGCCGTAATCAATCATTGATAAGGGGAAACCGTGAGCGATCCCATTGAACCTATCCCGGCAGAACAAGCGCGCCTCCTGCTCGAACGCGCCATCCGTGAGCGCTGCGGCGATGACTGGCGCGATGAAGACTCGGCTTGGGTGTACGTGACTGGACATGATTACATGGCGCGGCTGACGCGCGGCGGCATCAACTTGGATTTTTATGTCGATCTGCTCGGTGAAGTCACCGTGACCGAAACACCGATCAATCCGGCGCAGCAGGTCGGGCGCATGGTAGCGCTCATGCTGCTGTTCCTCAGCTTGGTAATCGCTGTACTGCTGGCGCGGGCGGTCGGATGGCTGTAACGCGCCGTGATGTTATCCGCCTGATCGTCGTGATCGGAATTGTGCTGCTCATCGCACTGCCGACGATCACCTATCCATTGGGGCGTGATCAAGGTGAGTTTGCGACCATCGGGCGCGGCATCCTCAATGGGAGGATTCCTTATGTTGACTTATGGAATCCCAAGCCGCCCGCCGTGTTTTACGTTTACGCGGCAGCGATGGCGTTGTTCGGGCAGACCGTTCCGGCACTGCGCGCACTCGATCTACTCGCCTACCCGGTGATCGCTGCCGCGCTGTGGCAGATTGGGCGGCGGTTGGCGAGTCCGCGTGTGGGCGAATGGGCAGTGCTCTTGTTCGGCGTATTCTACTTCACTGAAACATTCTGGACGCTCACCCAAAATGATGGACTCGTTCTGCTGCCGATGAGCCTTGCAGCAGTGTGCATGATCGAAGCAGTTTTCCAGAAGCGCGCAAGCGCATGGACGTTCGCGGCAGGCATGTTGAGCGGGTGGGTATTCTGGTTCAAATATCCGTTCGCACTGTTCGCGGCGGCGCTTGTGATCGGGTTCGTGCTGGCGCTTGGCTTACGGAATTGGCGTAAAGCGATCCGCCCAGTGCTGCTGTTTGTTGTCGGGTGGCTGCTCACGGTGGGCGGCGGCGCAGCATATTTGATTGCCATTGGCGCGTGGGATGCTTTAATCGAATCGGTACGGGTGACGACGGGTTACACCGCACTCGGATTCAGCCCGGATGAATTCATTCGCGGATTCAGCATCGGGATCGGGTCACGGCTGCTGTATTGGGGCGTATTGTTCGCATTAGCGGCGTTTGCGTTGATTCCGCGCCGCGCAAGTACCGAAAATTTGGGTGAATCTCAACCACGAATCGGGTGGATCATTGGATGCTGGTTGATCGCAGGAACGGTGATCCTGCTGATACAGGCAAAAGGGTATGACTATCACTGGCTGCCCATGCTGCCGCCGCTGGCTATGTACGGCGCGGCGACGGTAGAACGCCTGATCGCGCGGGTTCGCATGACCGGATCACCTGCCGCTGGACTTGCGCGAGGAATAACCGCCGCACTATTCCTCGCCATTCCGGTGATCGGGATTGGATCGCGCACCGCCGCTTACTTGACGGGCGCGGAAGATCAAACCGCTTATTTTGCGCGCTTTCAAGCCGGGGAGTTCGTCGCCGATGAAACACTGCGCGTGACGGAATTCCTGCAAGCGCGGGTGCTTCCGGGTGATTCCTTGTTCATTTGGGGGTTTCGCCCGGAGGTATACTACACCAGCCGTTTGAATCCGGCGGTGCGCTTCATCTTTCAGTACCCACTCACGGCGAGTTGGTATCCGCCAGAGTGGCGCGAAGAAACGGTTGAGATTTTGTGGGCAGCACTTCCGCCTTATGTACTGGTGCTGCAAGCGGATTATCTCGATTGGGTGACAGGGCGCACCGATACCGATTCGAATATGCTTTTGCAGGAATACGAGGAGTTGAACGACTGGCTGATCTTCAATTACACCTACGAAACACAGATCGGGAACTTCTTGATCTGGCGGCGCAATTGATCAGGTCAAAATCCGTGCAAAATTCAGCGTAGACGTGGGGGCAGAACCATTGTATAACACCCCCCGTTCCACTTTTCGACCGTTCCGAGTATCTTTAAAAAAGAGGTGCAACAAGTCACCAAGATGACCGTATTGGAAGCAGCGATGATCCAGACTGACGTTCTCGTTCGACTCGCCCAGCGCGAAGAAATCCCCGCCATCGCGGAGCTGATCCGCCCTTTTGTTCAAACCGGAACACTGCTTGAGCGTACCTATGCCGAATTTGAGGAACTTCTGCCAACGTTCTTCGTTGCCGTCGCTGAAGAAGACGGTGAGGTGATCGGCTGTGCTGCGTTGGAAATTTACTCGCGCAAGCTGGCAGAAATTCGCAGTCTTGCGGTCAAGGCATCGGCTCAGGGGCGCGGCATTGGTAAGCTGCTTGTGGATGCCTGTGTTGAATTGGCAAAAGAGCGCGGCATTCTGGAAGTGATGGCGATCACGTCATCCGACTCGTTCTTTCAAGCGTGCGGCTTTGACTACACGCTCCCCGGTGCGAAACGTGCGCTGTTCCTGCAAACCCGCGATTCACTTTAGATTGCCCTGACCCAACCATTCTGCCGCCCTTCGCCGATCTTCGGTGTAGGGCGGTTTTTGTTCAAGGAGAATTGGCATGACGACGACGTTCATCACCGAATTTCTCCGCACCGTACCTTACTTTGACATGCTGGACGACACGGCGATCCACCAACTTACGGCACAGATGATCCGCCGTCGTTTTTCGGCAAACGAAACGATCTTCGTTGAGGGAACACCCACCGTAGGGATGTGGATCATCGAGCGCGGGCGAGTGAAGATCACCAAGATCAACCCGGACGGCGAAGAATTGATCCTCCGCTTGATGGGCGAAGGCAACTTGTTTAATGATATTGGCGCACTTGATGGCGATGTGAATCCCGCCAACGCTATCGCCCTGACCGATGCGACCTTGTGGATTCTCCCCTCAAACGTGTTAAAT
>JAPKMU010000099.1 GCA_026645745.1 Anaerolineae bacterium
TTCGCCTTGATCTTGATCTGCGCAGTACCGCGCCCATCATTGAAATGTATGTGCGGGCGCAAGATTTGAACGATCAGCTTTTGCGCTTACTCGGCGTTGATCCGTTTGCAGAGCCACCCTTCCGCGATTACCTGACGGCTATTGAAGTCGAGGGGGAAGCGCTCAACGCTTTCGAGGCGCTGAATCAGTTCATCGCGCAGCCAAACACCGCGTTGATCAGTCAGCCGCTGGCGGAACGATTCGGACTCCGTGTGGGTGACAGCATTACCGTGCTCGCCAATGCTCATGAGACAGCACTGCGGATCGTCGGCGTTTTGCATCCGGCGGATCAAGTCAGCGCGGAGGCGCTCAACGATCTGGTGCTGACCGATATTGCAACCGCTCAAGAAGCCGCCGGACTGGAAGGACGGATCAGCCGGATCGACCTGATTCTGCCCGAAGCCTATGATCTCTCTCAAATAGAATCGATTCTCCCTGCTGGCGCTCGAATCGCCAGCACTCGGAACGCCAACAGCGCGCTCGGTCAAATGACCGATGCTTTTGAACTCAATTTGCAGGCGCTTAGTTTGCTGGCGCTCGTCGTCGGCATTTTCTTGATCTACAACACGGTGACATTCTCCGTCGTTCAGCGCCGCCCTGTCTTGGGGATTCTCCGTTCGGTTGGCGCGACGCGGCGGCAGATCTTCACGCTCATTCTTGGCGAAGCGGTGGCACTTGCAGCCGTCGGAACGATCATCGGCTTAGGTTTGGGGATCGTATTCGGGCGCGCGGCGGTTGGGTTGGTCAGCCAGACGATCAGCGACCTGTATTTCACGGTGAATGTGCAGCGTATCAGCGTTGATTCGTTCACGTTGATCAAAGGGGCGGCTATCGGGATATTGGCGAGTTTGGCGGCGGCAGTCATCCCGTCGTTTGAGGCGACACGCGTCCCGCCCGCTGGATCAATGCGCCGCAGTGATGTCGAACTCAGTACGCGCCGCTTGCTCCCGGTTGTGACTCTCGGCGCGGCGGGGATGATCGGTTTGGGTGTGCTGCTTTTACAAATCCGCACCGACAGCTTGATTATCAGCTTTGGAGCCTTGTTCGCGGTCATCCTTGGCGGCGCATTGTTCACGCCCATCGTGTTGATCACGGCGATGCGCATTTCAACGCCAATCACCGGGCGCATCTTTGGGATTCTTGGACGCATGGCTCCGCGCGCCGTCTCACGGTCACTCAGCCGAACTTCGGTCGCAGTCGCCGCGCTCACGATTGCCGTCAGCGTGATCGTTGGGGTCAGTGTGATGATCAGTTCGTTTCGCGGCACGGTGAGCAGTTGGCTCGATACCACGCTCGGCGCGGATATTTATGTGAGCGCTCCGCTGCTGCTGGCGAACCGCGCAACGGCAAACGTTGATCCGGTGATCGCGGAACAGATCCGCGAGCGTGTCGCAGGCATCGAGCGTGTTGTTACCGGACGAACGGTGCAAATCGCCGCACCGGATTTTCCTGATCTGCCGCCAATCACGGTCACTGCCGCCTCGGATGAAGTCGTCAGCACCGAACGTGTATTCGCATGGTGGGATGCACGCATCGCGCCGGAATATTCGCCGGAGGTGCTGGCGGACGGGGAATATCTCGTCGTCAGTGAATCACTGGCGTTTCGGCGCGGGATCACGCCGGATAACAACACGATTCGCCTAGCGACGGATCGCGGGGTGACGACGTTTTCGGTGTTAGGCGTGTACTACGATTATTCCAGTGATCAAGGCACGTCGATCATGGCGGACAGCGTGTACCGCCGCTTGTTCGATGATCCATACATTACGTCCATTGCCGTGTTTCTTGAGCCTGAAACAGACCTCAACACAGCGGCGGAGAGTCTGCGAAGGCTCACGGCGGGGACAGAACTCACCGTACAAAGCAATCGCGCACTGCGGGCGGGCGTGTTTGACGTATTCGAACGAACCTTTGCGATCACCGATGCATTACAGCTTTTGTCGGTGCTTGTCGCGTTTATTGGCATCCTGAGCGCACTCATGGCACTCCAGTTAGAAGGCACACGGCAGTACGGCGTGATGCGCGCCGTCGGCTTAACCGGGCGGCAGTTGTGGGATTACACGCTGATTCAAACGGGGTTGATGGGGATCACGGCGGGGGCGCTGGCAATGCCAATCGGCGTCGCGCTGGCGATCATTTTAATCACGGTGATCAATGTGCGCTCATTCGGCTGGACGATGCAGATCGCGCTGCCGCCGGAAGATTTCGCGCTGGCGTTTCTGGTCGCAGTCGCGGCGGCGCTGCTGGCGGGCATCTATCCGGCGCGGGCGTTGAGCAGGCTTGAAACGGCGCGGGCGTTAAGGGCGGAGTGACGCAAGAGCGCAAAAGGCAGTGCGACTATGGTTGGATGCAGGGCGCATTTTTCAAGTGTGTGAGCGCTTCGCGTAGAGATGGGCTGTATCTATCTCCGTCTCCCGCGATGTGATTTACCACTTCTTTCAGCCCTTTTTCAGACTTATAAGGTGGCTTCCTTGCATCTTTGCACCAGTTGTCCAGCATATCTTTTGGCTTGGGACGGGTATCACACTTCTTATCTGGTTTCTGAGCGAGCCACGCACATACACCAGAATCCGCCAACAACCATGCTTCAACCTCATCTTTAGCGGTGACCTCTTTGATCGGCAGTCCTTCCTGCTTATGACGCTCACATGCTGCTCTGATCGTGTCGTAAGCCGTGCGATCAGGCTGCTTATGAATATCCCAATCGTGTAACACGGCGATACAGTCCTGCGGACTCCAGCGTTTGTCTTGACGTACTGTTGCGATTAAGCGATCAATCTGTTTAGCAAGCTGAAAGATATTGGGGTTGCTACCCGTCGGCAAGAGCCTTTCAACTTGCACACGAATTCCACGCTTCTCAAGAATTCTGCGAGCGATCTGAAAACCAGAGTCGTCCTCAGCGATGAACCAGATACGCGCCATTATTCCGGCAGCCCTCCGAATGCGCGTGTTTTCCAGACCTCGCCTAAACCGTATTCATCCAACCAGATTTCCTTGATGGAATCAGGGACTCTTTCGACATGCGTTTCACCCTTGTCATCACGGCTCACGACGCGCACCTCCTCCGGTTGGAAATAATCCAAGAAAGCGGGGTTATGCGTCGTCAGAATGAATTGGCGAGGGCGATCCGTGCGCCGCGTGTATTCTCGAAGCTGTTCCACGAAGCGCTTCAGCAATCCGGGGTTGAGTCCGGTATCCGGTTCTTCGATCACCACAAGTCCGGGGAGTTCCGGCAACTGCATATCGAGCGCGTAATATGCGGTCAACATCGCAAGCAAACGCAGTGTGCCGCCGGATACTGTTGGGGCAGTTTGTCCACTTAGCGGACGTTCTTTCACCGTCAGCCGTGTCTCGCGTCCATCAAACGTGATCGACGCATCCTCAACATGAGCGAGCAACCAGCGGAAATCGTTCATCAATTCGGCAAAAACAGCAGGATGGTTCTGCTGCATGAAGTTAAGCACATCGAGCGTATTTGAGCCGTCTTGGTCAATGTTCAAGTAATCGGTCGATGGGGTAATCGGGCTGCGCTCCGGGGCAGAGGCGGATTCATTCAGAAATTGAGAGTGCGGCGATAGAAACTGAGCTAAAGTGCGAAATTCGAATGGAAACTCACCCGTTGTTATCCTTTCAAACGGTATTGTCAGCATTTGCAAAAACAGATTACCAACTCCGTCACCTTCAACAAAGAATCCGCTTTTGAACCTGCCCATTCCGGTTTTGCCACGCCCAACCAGTTTCAGTTCATCGTCGATCCGTTCAAAGAACATCTCATCCATCTGGGAAAGTTCCTGCGGATCAATGGTCAGTGAATATGCGATATTGGTATGCTGTGGAGGGGATTTGTACTCTACCTCAATCTCAATCGGTTCATCCGTGACCCCAACCGTGCGAATCGGGCGCACGTTCTCCGCGAAAAATACGGCATCGCGCGAACGTTCAGTGAGCAGTCGTCTCAAAAATGCCAGCGCGTCCACAATATTCGTCTTGCCGGACGCATTCGCGCCAATGAATACCGTCAGCGGGGTTAAGTCCGCGATTTCGACATCCCTCAAACTGCGCCAATTCTTGAAGCGAAGCCGCGTCAGCATACACAATTTCCTCTCTCGTGTTATCCTGATTATAGCCGACTGATAGCCAATCGTGGTGAATCGATGAACCAGAGCGTCAATCAACAAGAAACATTTGTCGAAGTCGTCACCGCCGCGCTGCTGCTGATCGTGCTGGCGCTGTTTTTGTTCGGGAATGTGAACGAACCGCTGGCGATGCTGGCGGGCGGCGTGATCCTGCTCGGATCAGGTATCTATCAAACGTCACGCCGCTGGCATGTCAGCTTGATCACATGGATCACGGGAATCGTCCTCACGCTCGGCGGAATCGGCGTGCGCTTATTCCTCGTCTCCGTGCTTCAAATTAACTGGGTCGCGGTCGCACTCGTGATCATCGCCGGATGGTTGATCCTAACCTCCATCGGGCGGCGCTAATCTCACATCCGGCAGGAGCGCCCGAATCCCATCATTGATCAGGCGGTGTGCGCTCTCCGCCATTTGATCTGGCGTATACGGCGCATCTGTTTCGAGCCACCATCCCAACAAACCCGTTTCGGCGGCGGCAATCGACTGAGCGATGATCTCCGGTGCTAACGGGAGGCTGCCCGGTGGTAGCTTCTGCAATCCCGCCATCACCAAGCCTACAATCGTGTCACGCACGCGCCGGTTGATCGCTGCCGCGCTCTTGCTGGCGAATAAGATGCGATACAACGCCCGGTGATCCGCCGCGTGTTGAAATGTGATGCGGAATGCCTCAATGCCCGTCTTGCCGCCGATGGCATCGCGTTCGGCGTTCGGTGCGCTTTGCGCCGCCAGTTGATCAAACCGTGTTTGCAGCGCGTCAAGCAGCACTTCGTCCATCGATTTGTAATGCAGATAAAACGTCGCGCGGCGGAGTTCCGCCCGTGTCGTGAGCGCATCAACGGTAATGGAGTCGTAATCGCCTGTTTCGGTGATCAGCGCCAGCAAAGCATCACCCAGTAAGCGGCGCGTGCGGATAACCCGTCGATCCAAGATGCTGAATCCTTGTTGACTAAGAAAACGTACACACGTCAATAAACGCCTTGACATCAATTCATAAGTATCCTACGCTGTAAACGTACAAGTGTCAACAAACGAACATGTGTAAAGGATCAAGCATGCGCTATTTTGTGACGGGAGCAACCGGATTTATCGGTAAAGCGTTAACGAAAGACCTGCTCAAACGTGGGCATCAGGTTGTGATTTTGGCGCGCACGCCCGAAAAGGCGGCAGACCTGAAAGCGTTGGGTGCGGAGGTCTTTAAAGGCGACATCACCGAACGAGAAACCATGCGCGCACCGATGACGGGCGCGGACGGGGTTTATCATGTGGCGGGGTGGTACAAAGTTGGCGTGCGCGATACGTCACAAGCACAGGCGATTAACGTGGATGGCACGCGCAATGTGCTTTCCATGATGCAGGAATTGGCGATCCCCAAAGGTGTGTACACGAGCACGTTGGCGATCAACAGCGATACGCGCGGCATTGAAGCCGATGAGTCATTTCAGTTCAATGGGGAACACATCTCGGTGTATGACCGCACCAAAGCCAACGCGCATAAGGTCGCGGACGAGTTTATCGCCCAAGGACTGCCGCTGGTGATCGTCCAACCGGGGTTGGTCTACGGTCCCGGCGACGAGGGACCGAGCCACGACACTTTTCAGATGTGGCTGAAGGGACAGCTCCCGATGTTGGTGAGCAGCACGGCGTACACATGGGGCTATATTGACGACATCGTTGAGGCGCATATTCTCGCAATGGAAAAAGGGCGCATTGGAGAAAGTTATATTATTGGCGGCGAAACGATGAAACTCACCGACGCGATGAAGATTGCATCGGAAATCACGGGGGTCAAACTGCCAGCGCTCACCGTCTCAGGCGGGTTGATACGGGCGTTTGGTGCTATCATGGGAGTTGTGGACAAGGCTATCCCAGTCCCGCCCTTATACACAGGTGAATTCTTGCGCGTGGGTGCATCCACGTACATTGGCACGAACGCTAAAGCGCGGCGCGAATTGGGCTATCAGCCGCGCACGGTGCGCGAAGGCTTTGTCGAGACCATGCGCTGGGAAGTGGATCAGGCGGGACTGCGGACTTAACCCAACAGGGGAAGACAATGCGCAGAACGCAAGGGTTGGCGGTATTGACGGCGATTTTACTTCTCACGCTGACTGCTGGCGTGAGTGTGCAGGCGGGCGGATCCTATCAAGCAGTCGTTTATGCCGAGCAGATGACCGGAACAGGTGTACAGGGTTTTCTGTATGTCGTAAGCGAAACGGCAATCGAGCAGATCATCCCGGTTCCTGCCAGCATCTACCCGGTGGGAAGTTATGATATGGTCGAAGTCAGTGTGTCGCCGGATTTACGCTACGGCGCATTTTCGATGATGAACCCGGAAACGTATACGGCTTATCCCGTCCTCGTCGCTGATCTAACACTGCAAACCTGCTGCCAATTCCTTGAAATGGGGTTAGCAGAGCTTCAAGCAAATAGTATTGCAGGATTTGATCCGTCCGGGCGCTATCTCGCCTATTCGCGGGTCGGGCAAACCGTCGATGGCACTGCGACGCAGGTCGGGGAACTCGTCGTGCTGGATACGGAAACAGGCATGTTCAGCGTGAACTCCGCGACTGACTTGCTCGGCGGCGAAGGCGTGTGGACGCTGATGGGCGACTGGCTAGACGATGGTATCCGCCTTCATCCAAACTGCTACGCGTGCGAAGGCGTGATCGAGGGCGAGTGGTGGGTATGGAATCCACTCACCGGGATGTTGAATACGAACTCAGGCGAATGGTTCAGCTTCTTTGGCGATACACTGCCCGCCACCCGCGAAACGCTCGTTCTGAACGAAGTGATGAGCTTCCCGTACAGCACCGAGCCTTCGATGTTTGGGCGTTCGAATGTGGTACAGTACTTCGCGGGTGCGATCCCCTCTTTTGGGGAAGAATCCGCCCGCGATGCCGCTCCTGTCGTGTTCTTTGATCCCGCTAATATTGATTTGAGCGATGGCGAGTCGGTATATTGGATCAATGATGGGCAGCGCTTCCTTGTCACCAACCCGACGAGCACGACATGGACGATTGTCGAACGCGGCGGCAGCACGCAGCAAATTGAAATTGCCACTGGCACGCGCGTCTTGACCGGAACAACGAACGGTTGGCTTGCCGCCCAAGAAATCGGCGGGGGTTCATTGATCCAGTCGTATACACTGGTCGGCGGCGTTTACATGCAGCAGGTGATCACCCAAGTGAGCGGTAGGCTGCTGCTGGCGGAATCCGCTGAACTTGGCACGAACTTGAGCGTCCCGCCGCTTCCGTTTGCGACGATTGCGCCACAAGGCGCGGTTCAACCGCCAAGTGGGGGGGCTGCTTTTGTGTGCGATGGTGTTCAGATTGTGCCGCGTTTGACGCTCAACGGAAATGGGCGCGTTACCCCCGGCGCACCGAACAATCTGCGATCCGCACCAAGCCGCAGCGGCGGCTTACTCGGTCAAATCCCCGGTGGGGGAATGTTCCTCGTGTTAAGCGATCCGATCTGCGCCGAAGGATTTATTTGGCGGCAGGTCAACTACAACGGGTTGATCGGCTACACGGTTGAAGGAACAGGCAGCGAGTATTTCGTGGAGCCAATAGGCTAAACGGATGAATTTCGAGTTTGCAAGTGCAGGACAGATCATCTTCGGTGTGGGTCGCCTTGCCGAAATTGGCGACCTTGCCGCAGGATTAGGCAGACGAGCGCTCGTTGTGACAGGGCGTGATCCGAGTCGATCCACGCCCCTAATCGACCTGCTCGATAAAGCCTTTATTGATGCTTCGACGCATGTCATCGACGGAGAACCCACGATCGGCATGGTTGCGGCGGGGGTCAAGCGGGTGCGTGAAACCGCCTGTGACCTGATTATCGGGTTTGGCGGCGGCAGTGCGCTTGATGCCGGAAAAGCGATCGCGGCACTGGCGACCAATCCCGGCGATCCGCTCGACTATCTAGAGGGGATCGGCGGCGCGAAGCCGCTTAGGAATATGCCGATCCCCTATATTGCCATTCCAACGACAGCGGGGACAGGTTCAGAGGTCACGCGGAATGCGGTTGTCGCCTCCCCCGAAGCGCGTGTGAAAGTCAGTCTGCGCAGCCCGCTGATGCTGCCGCGACTCGCGCTCATTGATCCTGAACTCACCTACTCAACCCCGCCCACCGTGACCGCCTTCAGCGGCATGGATGCGCTGGCGCAGGTGATCGAACCGTTTGTCAGCACTGCCGCCAACCCCATCACGGATGCGCTGGCGCGTGAAGCGATACCGCGCGCGGCACGTTCACTTCCGGCAGTGTTTGTCAACGGACGCGACGCCGAAGCGCGCGAAGAAATGGCGCTGGTCGCCTTGTTCGGCGGGATGGCGCTGGCAAATGCTCGCTTGGGTGCAGCGCATGGATTGGCAGGTCCGCTCGGTGGTATGTTTGACGCGCCGCACGGGGCACTCGTCGCGGCGCTGCTGCCGCATGTCGTCAATGTAAACTTGGCGGCGATGAAACAGCGCAGCCCCAATCACCCGGCGCTGCGGCGATACAAGCACGTCGCAACCCTGCTGACCGGGCACATGAAGGCAACCGCCGAAGAAGGCGCACAGTGGATCGCAGAATTAGCGATGATGCTGCGTATTCCGCGCTTGAGTGCGTTCAAGATCACGCGCTCCCACTTCCGCGCCATTGTCGAAAAAGCTGCGCAGTCGAACAGCATGAAAGGAAATCCGATTGCGCTGACTGCCGTAGAAATGAATGAAATATTAGAGCGCGCACTGTAGCGCAACTCAAGCCAAACTTTGACGTATAGAAATCATGAGGCTGCTGCCCAAGCTAGCTTCGAACTCACCGGATAAATGGGGATAAATCTCCCCTTTATCCGTGTCGAGACATGGAGAACTGATTCACCTTGAGAACCCTTTTCATACTGCTGCTGCTGCTGTGCTTCAGCACGGGTGCGGCAGTCGCGCAAGAAGCCACCCCTGATCCGCGTATTGATGCGTGCCGCGCCCTGATGATTAATCCACCGCCGCTTGGCGAAGCCTCACCCACCATTCGCATTCTTTACCCCGAAGATGGTGCGGAAGTTGTCGCTCCGGTTGAGATCGCCATTGAAGCCGACAATATGGAGATTACCGAAGGCAACCATTGGCATGTGTGGGTTGACGGGATGCTGTACGGCATGGTCTATGAGCCGCGCACCGTCTTGAATCTGCCACCGGGAGAACATCAAATCTGCGCCAATCTTGGCACGTCGGAACATATGGATATTGGCATCCCGGATGCGCGGACAATCATGGTAATCATTCCGGGCGTTGGCACGCCAACACCCGTGATCGATCCGGTCGTGCGCGCCCCAGAGCCTGAGCCGAACCGATCCCCGCTCCTGATTTTTGGCTTGCTCGGCGCGGCGGGAATCGGCGGAATCGTGATCGGTTCACGGTTGGGACGACGCGGACGGGGAAAACGCTAACCGTTTGGTTGAGCAAGCGGGCGAAGCGCATCCAGCGCGGCAGTCTCCGCGTCGTACACCGTGTTGAGATGTGCCTGCATTGACTCAAACAGCGCGGTCACAGCCGCCTCATCCATCGGAAAGTCTGCGTTCGACGCTTCGCGCAGTTGTTCCCATTCATGGATTGCGCTGGCAACCTCAGCGGAATCACCGCGTTTAAACGCCGCATAACGCTTGTCCAAAAGTGCGCGGGCTTTCGCCAATGTAGGCACGCTGTCCGGCAGTGCGGACAGGGCGAATGCTTTCCAACGCGCGGCGGCTTGGCGATAAGCGGCGGCAGCCTCGGCGGTCGGGAGCACGGCAGCAGATTCATCCAGAAAATCCGCATAAAGCGTGCGCAGTCCTGCGCCTTCGGTGTTATCTAAGCAGACCGCCTCATACACCGATGAAAGCGTTTCAAAAAGCCCAACGCGGGCAGCAAACACGTTGTGCCAGCCCTTTTTATTTCGCTTATCCGTGAGCAGCTTCGCCCACTTGACCAACACAGGGAGCGAGAATGATTCGCTGGGGCTGCTCAAATGCTCAACACAGTCGGTAACTCCGGCGCGAATCGCGGCGGGCAGATCGATCATTGTCGGCGCGGTGATGCGAAGCACGCGCTGTTTATCGCTGCCGATGCGCGCGCGGGCGGCGGCAAGGTCATTGAGAGGAATCTCACGCATGTAATCGGAGAGATCACCAACAACGGCGGCATCGGCGCGTAGTTCGTGAACGGTGATGACATGAACGCCGTAGCCTTTCAAGCGCTCTGGCATCTGTTGGTATGGCAAACTCGCTTTGTCCGCCCAGATGGGCACGGGATACCCTCGCGCAAGCGCTGACTCAAGATTGGCGGCGGCGGCTTTTGCCCCGCCCGCTTCGAGAACATCCGTCGGTGCATTCAAGCGATCACAAATGCGCTTTGCCGATTCCGCCGTATAGTTCCAGCGATGACGGAATCCCATCACAATGTTGGCAGAGCCGTGTGCTTTGAACTCCCACAAGATATAACCGATGCCAAGTCCGCCCCCGACGCCAAGCAGCATGGCTTCGGTAAACGGTTTGCCCGTCAGTGGATTCAGTGCGCCCATGCCTGCAAACGCCCGTTGTAATGCAGTGGTCATGTTATGTGCGAGTGTCACAGCGGTATCCCCCCATTGATGATAGAACACTTGTCCTACAGCATAATGGGGTTTGAGGGTAAACGCAAATCTGTCTCGTCTTCGTTGAACGAAGACGAGACAGAGATCACCAAATTTTTAGGGGGTTGTGCTGGTGGCGGGCTGCCATGCAATGCTGGCGAGGAAATCGGCGTCGAGATCAGCGATAAACAGCGCCAGCACGCGACCTAACCGTTCGATGTCGCGGATATCAGCGGTTTCGATGGATGAGTGCATATTTTTGAGTGGAATCTCAAGCAGTGCGGTAGGAACGCCCTGAAGCGCAACCTGAATCGCCCATGCGTCCGTGCCGCTTGCACCGGGGATAATATCGTCTTGCAGCTTGATTTCGGCTCGTTTGGCGGATTCGCGGATACGCTCGACAAGCCGGGGGTGGAAATTCGGACCCACACCTAGCCCCGGTCCTCCGCCGAGTTCGCATGTCGCGTCTTGATCGACGCCCGGCTGCGGCGCAAACGTCACGTCAAGCGCGATGGCAATATCTGGCGCGATGAAGTTCGCCCCGGTTTTCGCGCCGATCAACCCGACTTCTTCTTGAACGGTCGCAGCGGCATAGACATCCCATGTGTGAGTCAGGCGTTGAAGTTCGTTCAAACAGGCAGTCACGGCAGCAACACAGGCGCGGTCATCCATCGCCTTCCCCGCGACACGATTCGCACCCAATTCGATCATCGACGCTTCAACCGTGATCAAATCGCCGATGGCGACAAGTTCCGCGACTTCATCAGCGGGCAGTCCAAGATCGACCACCAGTTCATTAAAGGTTGGGTAGCGTGTGCGATCCTTCGCTTTCAGCAGATGAGGGGGCGTACTGCTCACCAATCCTACGAGCGGACGTTTCCCATGCACGCGCACCGTCTGGGCGATCAACTGGCGGTTATCGACCCCGCCGATGTTGTGGATGAACACGAAACCATCCACGACTTCGCGCACCATCATGCCGATCTCATCCATGTGAGCGGCAAGCATGATTTTGCGCGGCGGATCAGCACGTTTCGTCCCGCGTTTGATCCCGATCAAGCTGCCGAGCTTATCGCTTTGGAATTCATCGACCAAGCCGCCCCATGCTTCACGGACAATCTCGCGCACAGGGGCTTCGTGTCCGCTTGGCGCATGGGCTTCGACGAGTGTGCGGAGATGGGTTTTTAGATCAAATGGCATCGTATGACCTCTAGTTTAGGGCGACATCGGAATAACGGTTTCAGTCGGCGTTTCGGTTGGCGTCATGGTCGGTGTTTCGGTCAACGTTGGCGACGGCGTATCCGTCGGCAGAATGAAAATCGTCGGTGACGGTGTAGTCGTTGGGATCGGCAGCGGCGTATTGGTCAGCGTGGGCGTGATCGGCGTCCAACTCGGCGTGATCGGCGTCCATGTTGGCGGACTGGTCAGCGTCGGCGCGAGGGTCGAAACCGGCGGGAAAATCACCGGAGGAATCGTCAAGGTTGGGAAAACATAGGTTGGCTGCACCGGAAGGAAATTGGTCGGGGTCGGCAGCAAAACCGCCGTTTGAGTCAAGAACAGCGGCGTATTCGACGCAAACGCGGCAGTCGTCACCACGATCTGATCGAGCGTCGCAGTTGCGGTGCGCTGTTGGGGGCGCTGGGGTGCGGATACCCACAGGAGAAAACCGAGCAGATACAGCGGCAGCGTGCCCAGAATAATCGAAAACAGGACAATGCGCAGCGTGCGCCGCCGGCGATCAAGAGCGGTGAGCGAGTCCATACAGTCCCCACAGTCGAGCAGACGAAAACGCCATCAGTATAACACGTTCAACCGAGTGGTCGCAGTTGCAAAAGATGTCGACAGATTCTACCCTGTACCATATTCGCCAGAACAGGCATAAGCGATATGTCCGAAACGAGTCCAATCCAAGATGTGCATTTTTTCAACCGGCGCGCACCTCAGTTTGGCATGGAGATCATGACGCTGGAGCGGTTGTTCAGGCGCAAGATCAATCACCTGCTAGAGACGCCTCACCGCGTCCGGTTTTATCACATCCTCGTGTTTACGCACGGATCGGGCATTCATACGATTGACTTCACACAGCATGCCTATGATCAGCAGACACTTCTGCTCATTTCCGCCGGACAAGTCCAACAGTTTCGGGTTGATCCGTCAAGCGGCGGGTATTTGATCGGATTTACGCCGGAATTCCTTTACGAAAATACGACCGAAACCGATGTCCGTCACCGCCTCTCTGTGTTTGAGAATGCGCTGTTCGCGCCGCGTATTCAAGTGGCAGCGCAGCGGCGGCAGTTGATCGCCATTTGTATGCACATGGAACGTGAATATCAGCGAATGGAAGCGGAGTTTTCGGGGGAAATGCTGCGCCATTGGCTGCATATGCTGATTTTGCACCTTGCGCGCATCCAACGGACGAACGAAATAACCCAAACGGGGGAGATGCAATACCGAGACCTCATCGAGTTTCGACGCTTGATCGAACACCATCATACGGAGTCGCGCAGTGTGCAGGATTACGCGCGCATGATGGCGGTTTCGCCCAAAAAACTAAACGAGATCACGCGACGTGTGATCAACAAGACCGCCAAAGAATTTATCGATGAACAGGTGATCCTTGAGGCGCAGAGGTTGTTAGCGCTCGGCAGTGTGCCGATCAAAGAGATCGCGTTCCGGCTTGGATTCAACGATACGACTAATCTGGTGAAGTTCTTCAAAAAACACACGGGCGTAAGTCCGGCAGGGTTTCGGCGGCAGTTCCCCTCGCTCTAAAAGTGCTCCCACTTTGACCATCATTCGGCGCAAATTGACCTACGGCTGACTCTGCTGTGTTCGTAGAATGTGCGACAAGACCGATGATAAAACAACCGACACGAGGAGCATCATGTCTGACTTGAAAGCAATCGTTCAACCGTTTTACACCCAATGCCTCACCGTTAACCCAAATACCGATGTTGCAGCATTGATGGGCAGTATGCTGGCAGACAATTTCCAGTCACACGGATCAAGCGACGTGAAGCCGAAAGCAGCATTGATCGGGCAGATTCAGTTTTTCTGGCAGCTCGTCCCCGACCTGAAATGGGAAATTCAAGAGATGATTCAGGAAGGAAATACGGTGGTCGTCCGCAGCCGCGCGGCTGGAACGCCGAACGGGAATTTTATGGGTGTTCCGACTGACGGCACAAAGCGATTTGACATCATGACGATTGACATTCACACCGTTGAAAATGGACAAATCGTCAAGGTGTACCACCTCGAAGACTGGGGAACGGCAATGCAGCAGCTCAAGTAAGCGATTTCTTCACGGGGAAAGCGAAGACTCAATGCTTTCCCCATGGCAATTCCCGCACCTGATACAGTTCCCCATCAACGAAGCCGCGCTTGCGATAGTAGGCACGCGTCCCGACTGCGCTGATCACTGCCAGCCGTTTGTATCCCGCATCACGGGCATATTCGGCGGCGCGGTCAATCAAGGCTGTGCCAAGTCCGCTGTGCTGCGCGTGACCGGGCTGCTGATCGCCAATATCGACGGCTTGCCCGTACACATGCACTTCGCGGATCATCGCCGCGCCCGTCAATTCATCGACCAGCGGCGGATTCTTCTGATCAGGCAGCGAGAGCCGCAGAAATCCCGCAATCGCACGATCCGGCGCAATGAACTGCATGAATACTTCACGCCCCCACGAGGTCGGATACTTTTCAACTTCGAGATGCAGTTGATCAGCGTGAATCGGACGCAACCGCACCTCACGCGCACGAATATCGCGTGAGCGTTTGCCGCGTGCTTCAAGCGAAGTTTCGACCATTTGGCGGAAGTTCGTCGCCTTATTACCGTCCACGATATCTGTCCCCGGAATATCGCGGATCACACGGGTGAGACGGCAGTATTCCGGCGTCAGCATAAAACATTCGGTCAAGATGGAGAGCAGTTCATCATGTGTGTAAGGCTTCCATTCGCCCGATTGATAGCGCTGCATCAGCTCGGCGCTTTCGATCAGCGAACACGGGTAGATTTTGAGTTCATCCGGTCGAAAATCGGGGTCGTCAAACATGCGGCGGTAGTCTTCGACATCAAGCGTGGGCGAAGAGCCGTACAGGTTCGGCATCCAATGGGCATGGATTTTGAAACCGCCCGCGCGCAGGAGTTTGACGGCTCGACGCGTAGCGGCGACGGTATGCCCGCGCCGATTCTTGCGGAGCACCTCGTCA
>JAPKMU010000009.1 GCA_026645745.1 Anaerolineae bacterium
GCCTGTTCCATGACGGCTTTCGCCAGTTTGATCTGCGGCGATTGCAGCGGTTCGGTGCTGATCAAGCCAACCATTCCGTCGATACGTTCAAATGTCTGCGGCATCGACAGGGGCAGCAAGAGCAGCGATGAACCGTCCTCCAGCACTGCCGACAGCCGTTTTCCGCTCTTATTGAGCGCGACAAAATGCGCATCCAGCGTTCCCGACTGAATCGCCGCATTCCGCAGCATCTCGATCCGCACCGGATGATGCAGCAGCCCGACCGCGCCGCGTGCTCCTGTCAAATGGCATAGGTGTTCCAACAGGGCTTCAAGCATATGCGGGAGATCGTGCGGGCGGCTGAGTGCGCTGTTCAAGTCATAAAGCGCCAGCACCAAATCCTGATTGTGAACAATCTCCCGTGTGAGCGTATCGAGTTCGCGCTCTCGCTCAAAAAAGCCCGCAATCAAGCGCGCGTTCGCCTCCAACATCGCCAACCAACCCGCCATTCCGCCCGCCGGGATGCGCTGGACACACAAACTCACGTTGATTCCCAGCGACGCACGCAAAGGAATCCGCGTACAGAATGCCCATTCCGAGGTCGATTCGTTTTTTGGAAACGCGCACAGTGGTTCATCCGGCGTGACGTCTTCAATGATTGCGAACTGTCCTGCGCCTGCATCCAACCACGCTTGCGCCAAACCATTAAGTTCGCGTTTCCAGCGATGTATGAGTTCCTTGAGCGACTGTCTGCCGCTGGTCATGGTATTACGCGCTTAACGCCGCTTCCCGCGTTTCGGCGATGACAAAGGCTTTGTGAAGTCCGGTCAGTTCAAAAATGATTCGCACAGCCTGTTGAAGATTGCAAATGACCAGATCGCCGCCGCGTTCCCGGCAGCGTTTCATCCCTTTGACCAACGATGCCAGTGCCGCCGAATCAAGGAAGTTCACGCCGCCCAGATCAACCACGACATCCGCCTGCTCTTTTGTCACATTGTCTTCAAACCATTTGATCAGCGGCGGTGCTTCAAACGCATCAAAACGCCCATTCAGCGTGATCACGTTCGTGCCGTTGACCATACTTACATTCATATCCACTGTGAAAGTCTCCTTGTGTACCTGCGTTTGAGTTCATGACCTCTCCCCCACTCCCTGCGCCAAGCGGGGAGGGATCGGGGGAGGGGTTAAATAGGGCGTAGTGTTTCTCTACGACGGCTGTTTCGCCGCAAGCAGTCGGTCGATGTGCAGTAGATACCAATCAACGACTTCGCTGATCGGGATGCCAACCGACGACAGATAATTCTGCATCGAATCTGCCTGCCGCTTGTCTGGATTCTCCCAATAACGGCGGATCGCCGCCGCTAAACTCGCCGGGTCTTCCGGCACGAAGAATTCGCCCGTGTAACCTTCCTCGCGGATTAATTCGGCAAAATCGCCGAGATCGGGCAGGACTGCCGGACGCGCATAATTCCCCGCCTGATGCAGCACACCAGAACTTCCGGTGGTGCTGTTGTACGGGAACACAACAATCGTCGAATCGGTGAAGATGCGCGGCACATCGTCTTCCGCCACATATCCCGTGTACACGATCCCCGGCACATCGGCGTATTTGTCTTTCATCGAGTTCAGGTATCCAGCGGAGTTCGGGCTGTCCGTTCCGGCGATCACGAGTTCCATCGCCGTCCCCGGAAGTTGTTCACGCAGAATCTTGAACGCTTCGATCATGACTTCGATTCGCTTGTACGTCCCAAACTTGCCGAACGCCATGATCCGCAGCACCGACGGGTTGGGATCAAACTGGGGCGGCGGCGCATCTTGGAATGCGCCGTGCGGAGCAAGGATCACATTTTTCGCACCGTACTTCGCCTCAAGAATTTCGACATACTTGGGGATCGTCACCGCGACCAGATCAGCGCTCAAAATCGCACGGGTGAAGACATCGCCCGCCGTGCGCGTGATCCGCTCCATTAACGCATTCGCGCCGAAGCCCGCCTTGCTCAAATCAACCGTTTCCATGATGTTGTGCAGCAGCACGACGACGACATAACCTGCCTGCTTGACCAGCGCCGGAGCCGTCAGCCCGACCGCGCCCGCCACACGGGTATCGGCAAACGTGGCGAACTGCACATTAAACAGCACCGCGTCGGGGTTGACTTCTTGAACGGTGCGGCGGATGCGCATCGCATTATCGAGCGCACCGAACTTCCACGCGGGGATGATCCGCACATGCTCCGGCGGCTCAGGGTATGTCTCACCGTCGGGCAGTTCGTCCACCAGCAGAATCACCTCGTCAACTTCCGGCTTCTGCCGCATGTGATCGACAAAGTAATACGCGTATTCGTTGAGCGACCCCCGGCTAGGCGGGTACGTGGACACTATCGCTATGCGCATCGGCGGCTAGCCTCTGGGTATAAACGCCTTTGAGATCGTTTGAAAGAATACGGAAGATATCCTTGACGAAACGCTGAACTTCTTTGCGTGCGTTCACTTTCGAGCCGGGTGCGTCAATCCACGAAACCGGAACTTCCGCGACTTTGTAACCGAGCTTGAACGCCAGATACAGCACTTCGAGGTCGAATGAGAAACCGTCAATCGTTTGCGCGGTGTGGAGCTTGCGCGCCGCTTCGCGGGTATACATCTTGAAACCGCACTGCGTATCGCGCACCTTGATCCGCAGCCCGTAACGGACAATCGTCCGCAAACCGCCGCTGAGGATGTGACGCATCAGCGACTTTTTGCCCTCAGATGCGCCTTCTGCCGCCCGCGATCCAACCGCCACATCAAACCCTTCCGTATCCAGTTTGGCGATCAGCTTGGTGACTTCTTCAATCGGCGTCGAATTATCCGCGTCCGCAAACAATACATATTTTCCGCGCGCGGCGAGCATCCCGCGCCGGACGGCGCTGCCTTTACCACCGTTCTTTTCAGCGATCAGCACGCGCATGTTGACGAAACCGAGTTCTTGGGTGATCTTCACCGTGCTGTCTTTTGATCCGTCATCCGCGATGATCAGCTCCCATGGGAAGCCGAGATCAGAGACGTGCGACGCAATTGCGCCGATCGTCGGGATGATGCGAATCTCCTCGTTGTATGCCGGAATCACAATCGACAGAAACGGTTCTCCCGTGTTTGGCGTTGTTTTCCAGTGTTCGTAATTGTGATAAACCATAAAGCTGTCCTCCCCAGATCAGCGTCGAACTTGCAGCAGCGAAAAATCGGTCAAATCAAAAAGGAAGGCACGTGTTACACCTATTCAACTCATTGTAATGCGTGAAGAAGTTGTGAACCCTTGTGAATTGTGAAAAAGTTGTGAAACGCCGTTTTGGTTATAAAAAATCAACGTTATACTGACGGATTCGCCAGAAACCATTGTCGAGCGTTAAGACGATCTCCGTCGTCGCCGTAAGCGCATACACACCGCTGGCATCTGTCACCGTGTACGAAAAGCCAAGATCGCGGACGACTGCCACGCTCGAATCATCGCTGAAAAATACCAACCGCAAACGGTGTCCGCTGTGTGTAACGGTGATCCCACTTTCGGCAGAGCGCCGCGCCGCATCGAGCGCATCCCCCGCCCAATAGGTTGGCAGATCGGCTAAATTGCCCGTAAGATGCGCCTGTTCAAGCGCTTCCCACGCCAGCCAATACGCCGAAATCAATTCTTCAAGTTCGACTTCGGTTGCCGCCGTCCCTTCCGGCTGAATACTCACCCACTGCGCTTCTTCGACGCTTGGCGCGTACAACGAATGCCCGCGAAAGATCGACGCCGGATCAGCGCCGGTATTAAATTCCGCGATAAAACTGCTCATCAGCGCGAAGCCGATCAACCCTACCGGAATCAGCAACGCAATCCCGAACGCGAAAATCCAGAATTTGACTTTGTCCTTACTCATGGGCACACCTCGTCGGTCACGCGCAAAAAAATCGAGCGTGAGCGTACTGACCCGCTGGAGGCGTGATAGCGATAGAGTCCGGCTTGCAGTGGGGCGGGAATGCTCAAGGTGGCGCTCCCGTTGGCGACACGCCCGAACCCGAATCCGTCCCCAAGATCGAAGCGGATCAGCGTGCCATCGACGACCGGAACGCCGTGCGAGTCGACCGCTTGCGCGCTCAAACGGATCACATCGCGTCCGTCCGGGGCAGCGCATGAAGGCGTGATTGCCAGCGTGATCGATGCGGCTTCGCCGGGGACTTGGCGCACTTCCAAATCAGCCAGCGCAGACTCCGCCGTGACATGCACCCGCACCCGCCCCGGATCGCCCATGCTGCTGAACCAAGTCCATGCTAACCCGGTACGATGAGCAAGCATAAACGTGGTTTGATCGCCGCCGGGATAAGTAAGCGTCAGCGCGGCTTCGGCGGATTCGCGCGGCGGATTGCCAAACTCATCACGCAGCAAAACGATCAGCGTTCCGCGTGCTTCGCCGTAAGCGCGCAGTGCGTTTGCCGTCGTGATCAAATCGGCTTGCGCGGCGCGACCGGGGATCACCCGGACGGAGCGGCGCGTTTCTTCGCCCCCATAACGCGCGATCAAAACACCTTCGCCCGCCTGTGTGATCACATTTGCGGGAATCGCCCAACGCGCGACTCCGCCCGTTCCGGTGGTCACCTGCTCGGTGAGGTGCTGCAAGCCGCTGAACACGGCGAGATCGACTTTTTCGCCCGCGCTCCCGCTCGTGACTTCGATTTCAGCCGACCACGCCGCACCCGCCGTCACCGCCGCTGGAGCGCGCACGATTACGACTGCGGCTTGTTGTGCCGTACTGCCGGAGAAGGCGAATAGGAGGGGGAGGAGAAGGAGGAGAATCCTCACCCCCTTGCTGTACTGCTCCTCACCCCCAGCCCCTCTCCAACCTCTGGTTAGAGAGGGGAGAAAAACAGGTGATCTGCTCCCCCTCTCTATCGCTTGCGATAGAGAGGGGGTCGGGGGGTGAGGAGTATTGAGGGTGATTTTGCGCGTCATCGGCTGTAGCCGTTCAATGCGATCGGCGGCACGTCGCCCACCCAATCGGTCAAGCGCGGTCCATCGACCTCAACCGGAACATACAGTTCGACCAGCGCGGGCAAATCCGGCGCGGTGATTGACGCACTTGCGCCCGGTTCAAGCGCTGTTTCTAGAATGACCGAACTCACCCAGTACAGCCCGCGTTCGTCGGAATAGCTGAACAGCGCGCGCGGAATATCGACCGTCACCGTTCCCGCGTTGTAGAGTGTCGCATCGTCGAGCATCACCAGCGGGCGATCCAAGTTGTAAGCAGTCGGGACGCCCTGCACAATCACCTGAGCCGAAGCAATATCGGTTAAGTCAAGAATCGCCGCCGCGTCCGATCCGGTGAAGTCGATGCGGAACGGCGAAATCTCCCCCGGCAGCAGTTGATGAATCACCACATCCATCGCGTTCGTTTCGGCAAGGCGGTTGTTTTCGGCGTCGCGCAAAATTCCGGTCAGCGTGATCTGAACCGGATATGCATCCATGTTGCGGATCGCGCCGACCAAGCTGATTCGTCCTTCAAAACGCCCGACGATTCGCCCCGCGTCGTAGCTCTCCGGCGTAAAACTGATTGGCGTGACGGGATCGTACAGCACGCGCACAGACGTAATGCTCATCAGCGACCGATCCAACACGCCGCGAGTCAATGCGCCTTCATCAAGCGAACTGATCGGCACATCGAGATAAAACGTGGTTTCCGCGCCGACGATCAAGGTTTCACGCGGGTCAGGCGGCGGCGCTGCGTCAAAGACGATCCGCCACCCCGCGCTTGTTTGACGCAGCGTGTACGTATTTTCGACCGGATACGTACCGAGCGCGGTCAGCCATTCGGCGGTGACATGCGCTGTGATCACGTTGGGATCGTCGGTCGGCTCGATTTCGGTGTACAGGTTTTCGAGTTTGGCGAACGAGGCGAGAATTCCGCCTTGCAGCGAAAGATGGCGCAGATACTCATCCTCGGTCAGATTGGTAACAAGCCATGTGTAACTGCTGCGAAAACGCTTGAAGTCGAGATCGTCGTAATAATTGAGGAGGATCGTCTCCGGCGCAACTGCCCGTTGACGCATCGAGATCATCACGCCCGCCGCCGCAATTCCGATCACGATCACGACTGCCGCGCCGTAGAGTCCGCGCCGCGCTAGTGGGCTTAAGCGGAGTTTGGGGGCAAAGCGGTCGATCAGGTAGCGCCATATCTGCCATGCTTCGTGAGCCGGGTTATCAGTGCGCGGCGGCTCGATTAAGATATTCGCCAGCCATTTACGGCGGAACAATCCGCCGATCAGCGGCAGTTTCGCCATGCTCCATCCGCGCGCCTGTGCGATCAGTGTGAAGGTGAACACGAACGCCGTGACGAACAAACTCCCGACCGGGAGCGCACCCCACATCAAGCGCTGCCAAGCCGGGTATACCTGAACCGGAACAGCGGCGGGGAGCGGGGGCACGTCGGCACGCTCCCACACCTGCACATCGTTATCCAGCCGCCCCAAGCGATGCCAGCCCGCGAAGTAAAGGAGAGGCTCGTAAAAAGCATCGTTCACGAAAATATACTTGAGGTTGTAGCGCTGCGGATTGGTCACGAAGGCTTGCAAACTGCCCAAGCCGGGGATCGCGGTGTATTTCGCGCCGTCCAAGCGTTCAATCGGCGTCGAGGTGAGTTCGGGAAGCCGCCGCGCGCTGTGATAATTGCCTTCGACATTGAGCGCCGTCGTTTGCGCGCTCAACCACGCCATTTGATCGCCAAAACCGAGCGTCATAAAACGCCAGTTGTCGTGGTTATCCTTTGCCAAAAATTCGACGATGGGCTGCATATCAATCGGCGCGGGTTGAAACTTGCGGAATTGGGTCAGATTTGCCGTGAACAGCGCGAAGCCGATTAAGCCGATCACGAATGCCCATGCGAGTCCGTTCCGCAGCCATGCGCCGAAGTGCCCGCTGATCCATGCGCCGAGCCGCCCATGCAGCAGACTTTCGATAAACAAGCCCGCGAACGGCAGAATCACGATCGTCGCCCAAAACGTGAAACGCTCCAGCGTTAGAATATAAAATGCGCCTTTGAGCAGCAGCGCCGGAAGCGGTGTTGTGCCGCCCGTGCCCAGAAATGCCAACCCCGCCAGCGAAGTCGCCAGAATCCAATTGCGTGAGGTATAGCCTTTATACAGTGCATACGGCAGGATAACTGCCATCATCCCCCAAGGGATGACGAAAAAGACTAACCCTGCCGCGCTGTTGGTGATGAAACTGTCGCGGCTGGCGTGCGGGATCGTGATCTGCGTGATCGGGTCGCTTTTGCTCCACAACCAGTAGGGCAGCACGGTGATCACCAATACGGCGATCAAGCCGACGCCGAAAACGCCAGTGCGGATCAAGCCGCCCCACACACGCGCCGTTCGCCGCATCACGAAGCGGCGCAGTACGCTGAATTTGAGGCTGAATTTCTGATTATCGAGTTCGGGTTCATGCGGTCGCGGGGAGCGGAACAAGCGTAAAAGCGCCGTCGCCAAGATCGGTCCGCTGAAGAATACCATCCCGAACAGCGTTGTGACATGATGCCCTGCCGCCGCGACCATCAACAGCGCCCATGCGCGGAACAGGTTGATCAGCTTGCCTTCCAGCACCCAATCCCAGACAAACGGCAGCGCATTGAGCATCACGCCCATCACGAACATCGTCGGAAGCTGACCGAACACATGAATCGTCTCGGCGATGCTGCTGCTGAACACGGTTAGCAAGGCGGCATAACTCGCGGGGCGCTGACCCACCCACAAACGGCTGAAGCGGTACACGCCGAGCGTGGTCAAGCCGGAAGAAACGAGCATCACCAGCGAAAACGACGCCGGAAGCGTGAATACTTTGGAAAGGAGTGCGATCAATTGATGCGTCAGCGGGGGATAGCTCACCATCGTGAAGCCGGTATACCAGCGCGGCTCCCAAGGATTCCACCATGAGCGCGCATAGTGATCGCCAAAGAAGATATGCACATACGCGTCGTAAGTCGCGCGGTAGCTCCCCGCCAGCAGCAGCACCGCATGAAACGTGAGCGTTGCGACGATGGCAAGGATGAGCAGTTGATTCCGTTGAAACCACGACGAGCGCGCGCGCATGACGATCTTCTAACCTCGCTTCTGTAAGCGAGTATATACCCGGAACATGTGCCGCTCTTGCGTGAGATTAATAGGAAAAAGCAAACGAAAACGAGTCACTCGACGCGTAATCCGCGCCACAGCACCGCCGCCAACAGCAAACTCATCAACACGATTTGCACCGCGATCACCTGCTGCAAACTCTCATGGAACAGCAGAATCCCGATCACCTGAGCAATTCCGGCGATCATCGGCAGGATCGTTTCGCTTGCCTTGCCAAGCGCCACCCGGTAGGTGATCACAAGATTGACGATCACATACAGGGACGCGGCAAGCGTGTAGATCGGCAGCAAAGAAGCAGCCTCAAGATAGGCATCCCCATAAAACAGGCTCAAGATCGGCGTGGGGAACAGCGCCGCCGTTCCAACCAAACCGGTGCAGAACACCGCTCCACCCGCCAGCATCACAAAAAACAACGGGCGCGTCGGTTGATCAAGCGCTTGGCGGCGTGCGAACAAGGGAACCATAATGATCGTGAGCGGGAGCGCGCCGAAGTAAGCGATGCGCCCCAAGACACTGACAGCGGCATACAACCCGGACTCGGCGGGCGAAAACAGCGATTTGACCAGCAAGAAATCGCTGTTCGTGATCAACGCCTGACCGATCAGCGCCGCCAGCGTAAGTCCGGTTAAGCGCACCCATGCTGCTTGATCCGGGTGACGCGCAGCAGACGCAGAACGATTCGGCAGGCGGCGCAGTGTCCGCAATGCCAACCAGCCGATGATCCACGTAATCAGCATCGACTGACCGACACCCCAGACCGCGCCCTCTAACGCGGCACCTGCGCCCATCAGGAGGAGCGCCAGCAGTGCGCCGATCCCCAAACGGGCGACTGCTTCACCGACGTAAGCGGCAGTCAGCCAGTAGAAGGCATTCAATCCTTGAAGCACACCGCGATCCGCCATGGCGACGATGAAAAACGGTACGGCAAGCAGGAGCGGCAGCAGCAGCCCCGCACCTGAGAGTTGGAACAGGGTCGCCAAAAACGGCGCGGCGATCAAGCCGATCACCAGCAGACTCGCGCCGATGATGCTCCACCAGCGCCGCCCGAATACTTTCAGCGCGTGAATCGCCGCGAGATCATCATGGGCGTTGTATGCCGCGCCATAACGCGCGGCGGTGGTTTGCCATGCGCTCGGCAGCAAGCCGATCAAAAGTTGAAGCGTGACCATCAGCGCGAGTTGGCTGTACGCGGCAGGGGAAAGCAAACGTGCCATCACGAGGTTGTAGAGCAGATTCAGCCCGTTCACACCGGTATTGGCGAGCAGAAACACCGTTTTGCCTTCCAGAAGCGCTCCGGTGATTCGACGGCGCAAGCTCGGCTTGGGCGTGAGCAGTTCGCGCTCCAACCAATCGGCGGCGGCTTGCAGTGTCGCGCGGCTGGTATGCGCGATCTCATGCGCATCGTCTGGTTGAAGGCGCTCGACAATTGAGAACGGGAAGGTGTACATCAGCGGCAGGATCGGCGCTTCGGTCAAGCCTGCCGCATTGGTGATTAACCGCGTATCTTCAGACGTGATCCACAATGCGCCCGCAAGCTGGCGATGTGCCTGAGCTTCGTTCATCTTCATGCGTTCGAGCGCGGCGGGGACATCTGCCGGATCAAACCATGCCGACTCGAATGCCTCAAGCGCGGTACGCGTTTGGTTCACCAACGGGACAGCGCCGCCGCTGATCTGAATCCATCCTTGAGTACGGTCGATTTGCGTAGGTGAGAGAGCTTGCGCTTGTTCGACGGTCAGCCCGTTGAGCAAGACCAACGCTTGAATCAGGCGATCAAGAGGCGCAGCAGCAGGGGAAGTGGTCACGGGTGTTCGCTCGACGGTGTGTTAGCCGATCTTCTACCGTCATTGTAAAGCGGAGCAGAGGTTAACAATCGTAAGGGTTGTTTTCATCCTGTCGCACCTCAGGTGCGACAGGATGAGGAGTACGACCTAACTGCACGAAACGCCGTTTTCACCGACGGGCACGCATGTCTCCGTGTGACCGCCCGTTTCCGGGTCGTACCATGCCGAGAACGAGTAACCGCCTACGCTGACGGTGCAGCCGAAGAAGCCGTTGCCATCGCTGTAGCACTTCGCGCCTTCGTTCGCGCCTTCTTCTTCCGGTGCGCCAAACGGCAGCGGACGCGGCGGCGGATCGGTCGGCGGGATGATGCGGATAATGTCCACTTCGTACTGCATCCCGCCGTCATCAGTCGGGGTCGGCGGAACATTCGGGTCAGCGATCATGATCTCGAACGCGCACGGATCAGCGGGCGGCAGCACCATGAGCGGCGTCAGTTCGAGTTCGCTCGCGCTGGCACGGCTGGCAGCTTCGCGGACTTTCTGAACAGCGGGCAGCAGCAGCCCGGTGGTCTGCGGGCAAGCGTCGGGATCAGCGGGCGGGTTAAACGCCAGCAAAATGTGTTCGCGGGTCTGCGGGATCGGGTCACCAGTTCCGGGCTGTGCGATATCCGCGACATCTTCTGGGATGAGGCAAATCTGTGATCCGTCCACGATGACATAATACGCGCAGTCGAACGGATCGGGCGGCGGTGCGCCTTCCGTGCCACCTTGATCGAGCGTGATCACCGGCGGGATCGTCACGAGGCAGTACGCCTGACCTTCATGGATCACGAGGTGATAGCATGTTCCCGGTTCGGGCGGCGGCGGTGCTTCTGAACTGCCCGGCGGCAAACCGAATTCCGGCGGGGTGGGGATCAAGCAGATGAATGAGCCATCTACCAGCACCTGATAATAGCAGGAGGTATCCGGCGGCGGTGCGCCTTCCGTGCCACCCACAGGCGCGAGTCCGGTCAGCGTCGGTTCGGTGCGCATCAAGCAGATGAAGTTTCCATTGACGACGACGCCGTACCAGCACGAGGTATCCGGCGGCGGTGCGCCTTCGGTGCTGCCGCCCATGCCCGTGATCGTCGGCGGGAGGGTTTGCAAGCACATCATCGTCCCGTCAATAATGACATAACGGTAGCAGTCAAAATCTGGCGGCGGTGCGCCTTCGCTTGCGCCGACATCTCCTTTGATGTCGCCAATTTTTATGTACGCCGCGCGCGGGAACGTCTGCACGGTTGGCACAACACGATCACACGGCTCATTGAAGCGGACGACGCTGCCTGCAACATAGCCGAGCGCGATCCGATACCACAATTGATCGATGATGATGACTTTTTGCAGGACAACCGCGAATTCACCCGGCTGAAGCTGACCAACAACAGGCGCATTCAGATCAGGCGCTTGGCGGATATTCACCGCGTCCCCGAAGGTGGCGATCAGACAGCGTTCGTTATCTGCCGGGAAGCCGGGAAGCGGTGCGGACGCCGCGGGCGTGGATGTTGCGCCTTCGACCGGGCAGCCGCGATTAGCAGGATCGCCAAACGTGTCCGGGCATGCGTCGTTCGCATCATCGATCGTATCGCTGTCACGATCTTGGAACGGCGCGGGAGTAGGCGTACAGTCGGGTCCCCCGGCGGTGCCGCATGGCACACTTTGTGCGTGAACACTCACCCCCACACTGACAATCAAGACAGCGATTGTCAGCACTAACAAAAGTGCTTTTTTCTTCATGATGCTTTTACCCCTTGAACAACTTAAGCAAACATGGAACTCCTGACACGCCGATACCGTAACACGAAATGAAACAATTCCGCAAGCATTTTTAGCAAATGTATACAAATCCATAAACGAATCGTTACACTGTGACAAGACCTCGCATGGAATCAAAAGCGGCGGCGCATCTCAGCGCCGCCGCCTGGTTTCCCGACTTTCTTTCAACTGCTGAATGCTGTCTAGCCCGTGATCGGGATACTGCCGACGTTCGCGCCTGCCGGAACGAGCACCGTATACTGCGCCGTCACCCAACCGACGATCCCGTTATAGTTGATCTGCCACCACTGGTTCGCCGCGTTGCGTCCAACCAGCACCGCCGACTGACCTGCCGGAAGGCGACCGATACGACTGCTCGTCGTGCCCGGACCGGAGCGGATATTGACCGTGTATGGGTTCGCAAGCACGGTGATACCCGTCACAGGCGGCGCGGTGGTCGGGGGCGGCTGCACAACCGTACCGTCCACAACCGGCACACCCGCGCCGTTGACCACGCTCAAGTAACCCGCGCTCGACCAACCCTGAACGCCGCCCACCTGAAGCAGATACCACGTTCCCGCAGCGTTACGACCCAAAACCGGATACTGCTCATTGCGGTTGATGCGCGTCACAATCGCAGCAAATGGATCAGGTGCTTGGCGCACGTTCAAGCGATACGCCGTCACAATCGCCGACGCGCCTGTAATCGGGGCTGTCGTCGGCACAACCGGCGTGGCAGCAAGCAGTTGCAAATCAAGGAAAGCATTCGCCGTGTATTCGACATAATCGACTTGGAAGTTGTTCGCGCCTGCCGGGAGCGTCACCTGAGCTTGCAGCGTTTGACCGACTGCGCCGGTCAACTGATTGATGACCAATGCGCCGTTGATGAACACGCGAACACCGTCATCGACATTGATGCGCAGCGTGTACAAGCCGCCAGAAAGCCCCTGAACGCTGGTGAACCGCGCCGACCAGTTATCCGCTGGAACACTGCCAATCGGAGAATTCGTCCCCGCATTAAAATTGAGCGAAGGCAGCGTAACAATCGCCGCCGGATCACCCGCAAGGGCGGTATTGGCGTAATACTGCGCTGTCCACGGGGACGGCAAGCCAACGGTTGAACCACCGCCTGTTGGTGGAGGGGTGCCAAACGGCGGCTGCGGGTTCGTCGCAGCATTGGCATACGAGAAATACAGGTATGCGAGGCTTTCCACTTCGCGGTAGTCGATCTGAATGTGATACACACCTGCCGCACTCACGACGACATCGGCGCTGATGGTCTGCCCAACTTGACCACTAGCAAACGTGTCGATCACCGGCTGCCCGAAGTTAAAGGTCACGCGGGCATTATCATCCGCAAGCAGGAAGAAACGATACGTCCCCGGCTGAAACGCGATATCCGCCGCGAAACGTGCAGAAAAGTTATCTGCCTGAACTTCAGCCGCTGGCGTGCCTGTTCCCCAGTTGAAGTTGATGTTTCCTTCATAACGGGAAAGGGCGGGCGTGCCGCTCAGGGTGGGATTGTTATAATACTGGGCGTACCATGTCGCACCTTGAGCCGACACGGGCGCAATCAATCCAAGGCTGAACAGCGCGAGCACCAACACAGTCAGCGCAATTGTCCGCTTCATCTTGAAGTCTCCTCACACATCCCCAAAAGTCACTGTATTTGGATTATAGTCCTTTTATGCCGTGATCAATGGGATCGTAGGTTGAACGTCAACCAAACGAAAGTATGAGTCGCTTGACATACGTTTTGCTGAAATTGGGAACTTTTTTGCCCCAATTTGTGTCCTAAGGACTTACCCAAATGGGTGACCCCCACAAGATCGCGCCGACATTCAATTTGTCCGCATCATCGCCCGTATTCGGGATTGTGAGCAGTTCCCCGTCACGGTAGATCGCTGCTGCGCCAAAATCCGGGAAACCGAGAAAAGCGATAGAACGTCCATCGGGCGAGAGCGTCACCCGCGACGGTGCGCCGGGGAACGCCACCGAAGTCGCCTCTGGGGTGAGCGGATCGAACGCCTCCCAGAAAAATCCGGTATCCGCCACATGCCCAAACCCGATCCGGTAAGTGCTTTCCGCTCCACTGATGGTCATCATCAGCGACGGTACAAATGCCGAACTTCCATCGCTGAAAATCTCCAGCCACTCACCTTGATCGTTCAAGATGATCAGGCGGTTTGACAAACTAAACAAACCTTCGATGCTGCCGCCAATCGACTCTTGTGGGATCATGGTCAGCGCGGTTGGGATACCCGCCGCTGTGAACTGCTCGACGTGAGTCACGCCTGTGGGCAAGGTCAACCAGACGGTAATCGTCTCTCCCTGCCAGATGACCGCCGGGGGAATGCCGAATACTTCCATCATGATCGGCACGCTGATCCCGTTCATCGTCTCGCGGTTCAAGATGAACAGCGCCGCTTGAGAACTCCCAAAATCGATCTGCGTCCATGCGAGTGATTCGCCATCGGGCGACCACACAGGCGCGGATCGACTGACTGCACGATCCGGTACGCCTTCAACAAACAGGGACGGGCTTTCAGGCTGCCCCACAAGCGGGCGCGATTCCCCTGTTACAGTATTCAAAACAAACAAATCTGAGGGCAGATCAAAGTCCGCGATCAGCCCTTCCGTTTCCAATCGATCCAGCGCATCGATGCCGACTTGCGCTGCGGCTTTGTAGGCGATCCACGCGCCATCCGGCGAGAGAACCGGAGCAGAAATTGTGCCGCCTTCGGTGATTTGCTCCGGCGCGGCGGTGAGATCAACCGGATCGATCCGCCAGAGATCGCCGCGTACCCACAAGAAAATAGGCGCGTTGGGTGGCTCAGTTTGCGCCGCTGCTCCGATTGAGAACAGTAAGAAAAGTGGTACAAGTAGCCCACGCAGTAAACGGACAGACATGTGTTATCCTCGTATTTACACAAGCCTTGAGGTCGTGACAATTCTGTAACATCTTTACGGAATACGGTACACGGAGTCGATATAATGCAGACACTAGGAACTTACACCAATTCGTCTGAGAGTCGTTCTGCATCCTCTCTCCATACAGGGGCTGTCCGAACAGAACGAACGCGCGACCGTTCATACGGAGTCATTATGTCGGCTGTTGAAGACCCGTCGCTGCCTCCTCGATACCTTGTCGAACATTTCCGCAAGGTTTATGAAAAGGCGCATCAACGTGAGCCGATGGTGCGCTACATGGGCAACCACTGGTATTACGTCAATGGTGAGACGGTGCATCGCACCACGCTGATTGAAGAAATTCAGCGTTTGCAGCATCTTATACAGCGGCAGAACATCGTCAAGACCGATCAGAACTTGCTCAAACGGTTGATCGCCAAGCTCAAGAGTCTATAACTTTCAAATCCGCACGACAATCCAGCATTTAGCGCGACGGTGCTTGCTGCGCAGCGGCGCGTGTGACATCTTGGCGGCGTTCGCGATGATTGCGAATCGTCCCCTGTGCCAAATCGTAAAACCCGCCAACATTATCCACAGATGGAATCCAGTAGCGCCTCGCGGTACGGAAGCGTCCGCGTTCTGCGTCGAGTTTACGGATCGTCAAGCGGCTGCGCTGAATCAAGACCGCCATATCACCCCAACGCACTTTTGTTTTACCCGCTTCCACCCCACCGGGGAAAACCGTCAGTTTGGGATGCAGTTTGACAGGCTTACCCGCCCGCAGTGACGCGGCAATCTTCGATGCTGTGATGTACGCAATCGGGTTACGCACGCGGTCCACGAAGCGTTTCAAACTGCCGTGACGCGGCAGCACGCGGAACACATGCCCATCATCCACCTCGATGATGTGTGCACCCCATTGGATGATCGGCGTCATACCGAGGTAAAACCCGCGCCCGCCTTCCCGAAAATGCGCGATTTCAGGATACGGATACTTAAACGACTCTTTGCCGCGCACCCACACAAACCCTTTGGAATAAAACCGGATTTCTTCGTTTGGACGGATGATCATGCGCAGAAACGCGATCAAACCGCGCAGCGCGGATAACCCGCCAAGCACAATCGCCACCAGCTTGCCAATATCGATCAATAGGCGATCTGCGAGTCCGCGTCCCGCCGCTTCGCCAAGCGCCAGATACGCGCCGAGTGCCGCCAGCGTGATAAGCACCATGCGGATAAAAATCCCCCGGTAGCGAGCGCGTGATGATTGATATTGAAAGATTAAGCGGTTCTTTTCATCAGGTGTTACAGCAGACATCGCGCCCCTCCTTAGATTGATGCTCATGTTTGTAGTCGGAAAGCGCTCACGGCGCAAGCGGTTGAAAAGTACGGGGTCGGGCAAACGCATCAAATCATAGTCAAGCGGCGAAATGCCAGTGGCAAGGAAAAGAGTCAACGCAAAGGCGCAATGACGCGAAGCCGCAAAGAGACTCAACGTGTGGACGCATCTTTGCGCCCTTGCGACTTAGCGTCATTGCGTTAAGTTTTTCCTTTTCTCTTGGATTTGCTGCGTTTGCCCTAAAGTACGGGGGCACAAGTTTGCGTTCGTCGTCCTTGCTTCTACAATTAGGACAGAACAAGGAGCGTGTGCGCGATGAGAAACCGCCCGTTAATCCTGATCCTCCCGTTGACATTGCTAATCGCGGTGGCGCTGCTGATTGCGTCTGCACCGCCGAGCATCGCTGTTTTGGCGCAGACGGCATTTCCGACTCTGCCCGTTCAGACGAATACGCCTTTCCCGACGACGCCCACGATTGTGCCGACGTTCACGCTGATTCCAGCGTCAACCAACGCCGGATGCCCGACACCGCTCAACCTAACGCCGGGAATTATGGTGGTGATTACGGGCGGCTTAAACGTCCGCTCTGCTCCGTCACTGTCCGCGCCGTTGATCACGTATTTTTCCGAAGAACGCCTCGTCCGCTTGATCGGTGGACCCGTTTGTGCCGATGCCCATAACTGGTGGCAGATCGGGGACTTCGGCGGGCAGCCGGGAGCAAACACAGGCTGGTTGATCGAAGGTTCGCGCGATGGGCGGTTGTATATCGCACCTGCCGCCGTTCCGGTTGGGGATGGCTGTTATCCGCCGCTCCCGCTGGCAGTAGGGGATACGCTGATCGCCATCAACGGCGTGCGCTTGCGCAATGCTCCCACGCAGTCGAGCTATACGATCACCGTCGTGCCGGTTGATGCGTCGATGCAAGTGCTGGAAGGTCCCGCGTGCCGCGACGGGATCAACTGGTGGCGCGTCAGCACCGCCTTCCAAACGAGCACCGTTCCGGTTGAAGGCTGGATTGCGGAAGGCTTCCCCGAAAATTATTACGTCGCTGACGAGCAGGTAATCAACGCCACGTTGGAAATTCCGTGCGTCGTACCGCTCACGTTGGGTCCCGGTTCGCGCATCGCCGTGAATTACCGGGATGGCGTCGAGCGTCGTTTACGTGCCGCTCCGAACGTGAATGCCGAAATCGTGTTGTTCATGCCGGATGAGATCGCCATGGAAGTGATCAGCGGACCGGAATGCAGCGGCGGCTACAACTGGTGGTATGTGCGGGTGCTGACGACGGATTATTACGGCTGGATCGCAGAAGGCAGACCGGGACGCTACAACATCGAAGTGATCACACGCTACCTGTTATATACACCCACACCCGCGCCGTGATCGGTTTATGTAACAGCGCGGTACAGTCGTGTATAATAGGGTCAACTAAACACGGATAGAATGGATTGTGCGCTGTGATTTCCCTGATTGCGACTGTACTCAACGAAGGTGAATCCATCCGTCGTTTGATGGATTCACTCCTGATGCAAACCATCCTCCCCGATGAGATCGTCATCGTGGATGGGGGCAGCCGCGACCGCACCGTTGGGATTTTACGCCGCTACGAAAACAAACTTCCGCTCAAGGTGATCGTCGCACCGGGGTGCAACATCAGTCAGGGGCGTAATCTGGCGATCCGCGAAGCGAAGGGCGATATCATCTGCGTCACCGATGCGGGGGTTGCGCTTTCGCAAGAATGGGTCGATTTGATTACCCGCCCGCTGTTGGAGTTCCCGCGTATTGACGTTGTCAGCGGCTTTTTTCGTCCAGACCCGCACACGATCTTTGAAGCGGCGATGGGCGCAACCGTACTGCCGGATCAAGATGATATCGATCCGGTTACATTTTTGCCGAGCAGCCGCAGTGTCGCTTTCCGTAAGAGCGCGTGGGAAGAAGTGGGCGGCTACCCGGAATGGCTCGATTACTGCGAAGATCTGATCTTTGATCTGCGTTTGCGAGAGAATTTTGGCGCGTTCGGTTACGCGCCCGATGCAATCGCGTACTTTCGCCCGCGTTCGAGCCTGAAATCCTATTTCAAACAGTACCGCTTGTATGCGCGCGGCGACGGCAAAGCCGATCTGTGGCGCAAGCGCCACGCGATCCGCTACGCAACCTATTTGGGAGCCATCCCCCTAATTTTCTGGCTCGGTCGCAAAGTACATCCGATGCTGTGGACGTTATTCATTGTCGGCGCGGCGATCTACACCCGCAAGCCGTACCGCCGTCTGCGCGGCGTACTGCGCGAAACCGCTGCTGCCAATCAGGTTCGTGTAACGCTGATGAGTAACCTCGAAGCGGTCGCGCTCGTCCCCCTAATCCGCATCGTAGGCGATTTCGCCAAGATGCTTGGTTATCCATCGGGCGTATTGTGGCGGATGCGCACCAATCCGCCGAATTGGCGCGATATGAAGACTCGAGAACCTTTTGCTCAGGCACAAGTGATCGAAGCGAGTGAACTTGAAACGTAAGTGATTTTTACCGCTTTTTTATTTGTTTGTGTCTACTCCTCACGCCAGTTGAGATACAATTTAGGAAGCGCGTACACACACGTGTACCGCCAATAATCTCATACTGGAGTGGAACATGACCTTCACTGCACACACCCTTCGCAACCGTTCCATTTTCGTGACCGCCGCATTTCTGCTGGTGGTGTCGCTGCTGTTTGTGGCTTTCCCCGTTTTCGCGGGCGTGCCGTCAAGCGGCTATTTCTATATCATTACCGGCGCAGAAGGCGTTTACTGCGTCGATTACGAGGGCAGCGTTTACGTCTACGTGGGCGAGGTCACGCGCACTGCTTACGTTCCTGCTGATAACGAAATCGCTTACCAGTACATCAATTTGTATGGCGGCGATGAGTCGGGTTCATTTTCGATTGGTGCGCAGGGTGCTCCGGGTGCCGGCGTAGATGGAACCATGACGGGCGATATTGAATCGATCGATGCGCCCGGACCGATTACCTTCAGTTTTAGCGCCACACTGTATGTTGACGGCGTGCCTCTAGGGTCATCGTGGCTCGATATCACCTGTGATGCTCCCGACGCGACACCTCAAATCGAACTCGGTGACGATTACGGCGGCAGCACCCGTGGGGACAGAGGCACAACATTTACAGGTCCCGCACTCCCCGCGCCGGGCGCGCGTGATCTGGTGCTGATCACAGGTGACTACGGTGTGTACACTGCGCCGAACGGCACGCCCACAGGCGCAGTCATGCACCGCTGCCAGACCGTATTCGTGATCGAAACCAGCGCTGACGGTGAATGGTATCGTCTGTATCAGATGGGCGGCTGGATTCCGGTGATCACCACCCGCGATGTAGCGGAAAACTACGGTCAGCCGGGCGGCGAGCCAATCGATCCGTTCTGCCAATAATCCGACATAAAAAAGGACAGGGTGAATATGCCCTGTCCTTCTTATTTACGCGCTGACAGTTTCACGCCGGGGAGCAACCACCGGAACGAGCAGTGCGGCAGGCAGGATGAAGAACACCAGCCCAAACACGAACACCCCAAAGTCGAACGCGCCACCCCGCAGCGCTGTGACCACAGGCAGCAGAATTAACCCGAAATTGAGCAGCGCGAACAGCATCAGCAGCATGAGCGCGTGCGCAGTGCTGCCGCTGGCGCGCAGCATGCTTACGCCGACCACGATCAACGGTGGCAGCAGAAACACGAACTCAACGATGATCAGGGGATTAGTCGCCCATCCGTAACTGAGCAGATCAGCGGGGAGCTGACCGGACGAAACTGCCGGAATGACCACGCCGATCCAGTGCAGCGCGGTGATCGCCGCCATGAACAGCAGATACGCGGCAGTCAAGCGGCGAAACACGCGCCCGCCGAACGCTGTTTCGGCGGCATCCGTATCCACACGCGGAATCATCAAGATCAGCGACCAGACTGCAAAAGCGGTTGCGCCTGCATGAACAAGAGTCAGCGTGTTGATCGTCAGCCCAAGCGCGGAATTGGTGAATTGATACGCGATACAAGCAAGCGCGCCGATCACGACGAACCGCGCGAGTATATTCCCACGCGCCGAAAGGATCAGCGCGATGACGAGCGCGGGCAGCGCCGCGAACAGCACAAAGACATCGTTGGCAATCGTCAAACGCAGAAGTTCGGGCGTATCGCGGTACAGTGTTTCGCCCGCAAATACCCCCGCACCTGCGGCGATGAGCGTGAGCAATGCCGCCGCCCACGCCAACCCATCCTCCGTCCTGAATGACTTCATAACCTCATCCTCCCATGGTGGCAGACTGCGCGCTCAAGGAGGTGGGGCATCCTCGTCACTCCACAACGCGCCGTTCCTGAGTCGTATTACGATCAAGCGGCGCGTTGAGTTGTGAAAAGTTTCACGGAATATACAACAAACGTGTTAAGGTTTCCCGTTCGCGCCGTTGACGTGCGCTCCGGCTTTGTTCGGCGCACCCGCCAAAATCGAGTCGATCAGTCCGTACTCGACCGCTGATTTCGCATCCAGCCAAATATCGCGATCTTGATCATGCTCAAGACGTTCACGGGTTTGCCCGGTGTGCTTGACGAAGATATCAAGGATGCGCGTCTTGAGGCGGTTGGCTTCGTTGGCGGCGATCACGATATCGCTTGCCTGCCCCTGTGCGCCACCGTGCGGTTGGTGCATGTGAACCGTCGCATTCGGAAGGGCATAGCGCATCCCTTTCGCGCCGCTGGTCAGGATCACCGTGCCAAAACTGGCAGTCAAGCCAACCGCTGTTGTGCTAACAGGGGCGCTGATCTCCTGAATCGTGTCGTAGATCGCCAGCCCTGCGTAAACCTCACCGCCGGGGGAATGGATGTACATCTGAATTGGACGCTCCTGATCTTCACGGTTCAAGAACAAAAGCTGCGCGACGATCAAATTCGCCATCTGGCTTTCGATCTGCTGTCCCAGAATGATCAACCGCTCCTTGAGCAGAAGCGAATAGATGTCGTAAGCGCGCTCCATATGACTGGAGCGCTCAATTACCATCGGAATAACGTTGAACATCGTTTCTGAATCCTCTCAAACTAATACCATCGGTTCGATGCTCCCGACCGGAATCAAGAGCAGCCAGCGGATCACATCATCCGCCGAATCCATCACACCCGCCATGCGCATCACGCCCATACTCATCGATAATCCGGCGAGCGTCTCGCGCAGATGTTCGCGGGCGTACTGCAAACGTTTCTTCACCGTTGTGAGCGGCAGTGCCATCCGTTCTGCGATCTCCTGCTGCGATAAATCGCTGAGGTAGAACAGTTCGGTCACACGCCGTTCCCCTTCCGGCAGTCGATCCAAAGCGCCGCGCAGACGGCGTGCCAATTCGCGCGCCTCAGCAATCGCCGCCGGATCATCGTCGTCCTCCGCCAGCGTTTCGTCTTCGAGCGCGGGTGCATCATAATCACGCGCGCGTGTGATTCGGCTGCACTGGCGACTCACGATCCGCTTGAGCCAACCGGGAAACGCCGCCGGATCGCGCAGCGCACCGAGATGCTCAAACGCGGTGATCAGCGCTTCTTGCGCGGCATCCTGCGCCGCTGCCGGATCGCCTAACACCTGATACGCCCATCGCTCCGCTTGCGCGCTGAACTCCGCTGCCAGCACTTCAAAGGCGGCGCGGCGCTCGGCGGGTGTCGGGGCGTGCTGGGCAGTCTTGACCAGCGGTTCGACTTGCATCCTTGATGATCCTTCACACTCTGGAGATCAGAGCCAGATCGCGGGCAAAAGGTGACACACGTGCCTCTTCTCTTTTACAACGCACTTTGTAAAAACCGCGTATAATGTACGCTGGATTAGGGGGATCACTTTTTCGGACTGGGACATGTCATCATCGAATACCATTCATGTGAACCTGAAAGTCCTGCTTATGGATACGGACTTTTACGCGCGCCATGCCGTCAATAGTTATCTGGCATGGGATCGGCGCACCCGGGTGACCCAGCTTTGCGACAGCGAACGCGCAATGTGGGAGTATTTGAACAGCACCCCGTTGGCAGAGCTGCCCGATGTGATCATCCTTGATGCGGATCATATGGGTGGACCGGAAATGCTCAAGCTTCAAATTGAGCGGCTGCGCGGCAAAATCCCACAGGTGCTTGTGATCTGCGTCGCGCAGTCGGCTGACCTTCGCTTGATAGAAGCGGCGGCAGATGGCGGCGCACGCGGGTATCTCCTCAAAGGCGATGTTCGTGCACAAATCGCGTGGGCAATCGTGATCGCTTACGTCAACAAGATCGATTTCATCGTCACGGTCAATATGATGGATACGATCGCACATTCCGCGCATTCCCGTCTGCGCCGCGCCCATCGTCTGCCCCCGCGCCGCGAATATACGCACCTTACCCCGCGCATCCTTCAAGCGGTCGAGTTATGCGTCGTGAACGGAATGCCCGCGCAGCTTGCCGCCGATGAGATGGGGATCAGCTTGCACACAATCCGTTCGTATATCAAAGAAGCGTATCGCATTCTCGAAAGCGAAGACGATACTGATTACCCGCGTGATATGTCGCCGCAAGAGCGCGCGTTTATGCGGCTCACACGCTTTGCGGACGAAGAAGGTTAGCATTTGCGCGGCAGTGTTTGAAGATTGATGGCGCGTAATGCAATCTTCCGATACGATCATTTTAGGTGGTGACGGCTGTCACGTCACCGCCGCTTGATCCCCTCGCTGAATGCCACCTTTTAGGAGGCTACCTCATGTCTAGCAGTCAACCTGCTTCCGCATCCGTTCCTGAACTCATTAAGCAAATCAACAGCCTTGACCCGACAGTGCGTGCATCGGCAGAAAAAGCGCTTGCCGCTTTGGGAATCCAAGCCGCCGATCCATTGATCGAGGTCTTTTCGAGCGGTAGTTTTTTTGACCGGAAATGGGAAGCAAAACATATCGCCGCTGGATTGCTCACCGCGATGGGTGAGCCGCGCGCGGCAGCCCTGATCGCGAGTTATCTGGCTGAACTTGCCCCGACCATTGGCGCATCGCAGGATTACTTGAATAAAGCGCGCAGCGCTGCCGAAATGCTCACCACGCTGCATTGGACGCCGACGACACCGCAGGAAGCAGGCATCTATTGGTTTCTGCGTGATGATCCGGTCAAGTGTGCCGAAAGCGGCAGAGCGGGGATCAAGCCGCTGCTCGATATTTTGAAAAATGAGCAGGTTGGCAATGCGTACAACAAACTTATTCGCCAACAAGCTGCGTGGGCGCTCCTTCTATTTGATGATGCTTCGGTGGTCAAACAGGCTGTGCGCACACTCGTCTATTACGGTATCACGCCCGAAGCGATTAGCGAACGGCTCGCCGTGCTGAATGCGTCTCCGGAACAAATTCAACAGGTGAGTACAGGTCACGCGTCCGCAGTCTCTTACTTAGGTTTTGTGGAAATTGTGTTAGGGTTAGGGGCAGTTCTAATCGGGTTTGGCATGTTTTCCACCACGCAAGGTGGTTCGCAGTCGATAACCGGCATGGTGATTGCAGTGGGTGGTGTGTTCGTCATCCTGATGGGTATTATGAGCATTCGCGGCAAACGCCAGCTTTCAAAGCCCGCACCCCCGGAAAGTGCGTAAATCGGAATCAGGGGGTGACGGGCATTGAATTGACCGGAGGAGCGCGTCACCCTGTCCTGTAAACATGTGATTGTATTTTTGACGCTGAAAATCGCACCGATTCCTTACCGCGCGATTGCGTTCATCTGCGCCTGAGCGGCTTTGTTTGCGTCGTCGCGCATCCCCAACTTGGTGAAGATCAGCATCGCCTGATGAAACTTGCGCGATGCTGTCACACGCTGTCCACGCGCCATCAGGCTTTGCCCTTGCATAAACACCGTCCGCGCCATTTCACCTTCGGCTTTAATATCGCTGAACGCATCCACCGCAAGCTGAAAATACATATCAGGATCGCCAAGATGCTCGTTGGTTGCAGCGGCGTCATCTTGATGCATGGGCTGGATGCGCGGCGTACCGGTTGGCGTGTAGCCGACGGCGGTCAGCACCTCGCCCATCGTCCGATAGGCGAAGCCCAACATGAACGGCTGACGCGCCTTTTGTGAAAGCTGAAGCGACTCCAATGCGCAGCGCCATGCGGCGGTTCTCTCATCCACACGCAGATAATAGGTCGCCAACCCTTGATCACAGTCGCTCGTGACCTCGTCGCGTGTTTCTTCTTTCGACTCTTGCTTGACCAGCTCAATCGCCTTTTCAAAGCGTTCTTTCGCGCTTGCCAGTTGGTTCATTGACAGCAGCAGGTGTCCTTCATTCGCGGCGGCGTATGCTGCCGTGCTGTATTCGTTGATCGCATTCGCCTGTTCATAGGCGGTGCGAAAGAACTGACGTGCGCGCGGAAAATCTCCCTTTTGGCGGTAGCTTTCGCCTAAGTTCATGATCGCCCGCACGATTTGCGCACGGTTTCCCGCGCGTTCGAATAAGTCGCGGGCGCGGGCAAAGTGGCGAACGCTGTAGTCAAGCTCGCCGCGATACCCGTACATCATCCCCAGCATATTTTCAACGATACCTTGATTGGCATAATGCGCGCTGCCGACCTGCTCCCGTTCCATATCGAGCAATGTATCAACGGCGGTTTTAAATACTAAACTGCCATTGTGCCAGCCGTCATAAACCGCATTGCAGCGTTCTTTAAACGCTTCATCCGGTTCTTGAGCAATCGTCGGTTGCGTCATGATTTCAAGTGCCTCGGCTCAACTAGTCTGCGATTGAATTCATCTGTGCTTGAGCGGATTTGGTCGCATCGTCTTTCATGCCCAGCTTGGTGAAAATCAAGGTTGCCTGCTGGAATTTGCGCGATGCGGTGACTTTTTGCCCGCGTGCGAGCAAACTCTTGCCTTGAACAAAAATCGTCCGCGCGATCTCGCCTTCCGCGCTGATCTTCCTGAACTGGTCAATCGACAATTGGAAATACATGTCAGGATCGCCGAGCGATTCATTCGTCGCCGCCGGATCAGACATATCGGGTGTTTCTCGCGGGGCGTTGTCCGGCGTTGTGCCAAGCGCCGTCAGGATTTCGCCCATCGTGCGGTACGCGCCGCCAAGCAGGAACGGTACATCTGCCTGACGCGCGACGTTGAGCGACTCAAGAGCGCACTCCCACGCCGACTGGGTATCGCGCTTCGCCAGATGGTATGTCACCATCCCCTGCTTCACTTGCGCGATCACCTGCCAGCGCCGCTGCTCGGTTACATCGGCGCGAGTGATGATCTCCTCGGCTTTTTCAAAACGTTCACGCGCCCCATCGGGTTGATCTTGCGACAGCAGCAGATCACCTTCGTTTGCGGCTGAAATCGCAGCGACACCGTGATTGCCGAAATAGATCGCTTGGTCGAACGCGGTGCGGAAGAACTGCCGTGCACGAACAAAGTCCCCTTTTTGGCGGTGACTTTCTCCGATGTTCAGCACGCACGCCAAGACGCGATCCGGTCTGTTGGCGCGCTCGAACAAGTCACGAGAGCGGGCGAAATGACGGATGCTGCGGTCATAATCACCCCGGTAAGCGTACAACAGCCCAATCGTGTTTTCCGCATACCCTTGATTGGCAACTTGGGCTTCTTTCGCACCCTCCATCTCCAACTGCAAGAGTGAATCCATAGCGGTTTTATAGGCAAGATTTCCGCTGCTCCATCGACGAAAGACATCTTCGCAGCGCGCACGAAAATCCTCATCAACATCGAGCGGCTGAGGACTGAGAGGTTGCGTCATTATCACCCCTTAACTTTCGGTTACATCCCCTTAATGCTGACGACTATTGTATGACCATGCCCCTGAAGTTCCCACAATAGTTTGCAATAATTTTACGTAACCGTGTTGAGCGGGTTGCACAATGCCATCACAATTCGTTCACCATTCTCTCACACCCATGTTGTAGAATTTTTCACGAACGAATTTTGGGGTAAACATTGTGTGGCGATGGATGACTCTTGGCGTGATCGCGCTGGCGATTGTGCTGGTTGGCTTCAGTTTGGTCAACAGCACCGGGGACGCGCCTGTAACTGCGAGCGCTGTGTTGGGCGCGGCAAATACGGATATTACCGGATTCACGCGGGCGGTCACCCCGCTGGCGTGGGAATTCCCGCGCGATTTTGGTGCGCACCCGGATTATCAAACCGAATGGTGGTATTACACCGGAAATCTGCAAACTGACGACGGGCGGCGTTTTGGCTACCAGTTCACGATCTTTCGGCGCGGCATTGCGCCAGAATTCCCTACCTCAGCCGATTCCGAATGGCGGTCAACACAGTTGTATATGGCGCATTTCGCCATCACCGACGCGGCGGGCGCGCGTTTCTTGCACGAAGAACGCTTCGCGCGCAGCGGTGCGGAACTCGCCGGAGCCGTTGTTGAACCAACCTACCGGACATGGCTCGAAGGCTGGCAGGTGATCGGACTGAACGCCGAAGCAACCGAGCGGCAGATTACCGCCGCGATGACCTCAACCGAGGAAGGCGCAGCACTCGATTTGATCCTGTCCATCGTCAAGCCGCCCGCACTTCAAGGCGAAAACGGAGATGGCTTGAGCGCCAAGAGTTCAGACGAGGGAAACGCAAGCCATTATTATTCGCTGACACGGATGCCCACACGCGGAACGATCACGATTGACGGCGAAACATTCACTGTTTCCGGTTCATCATGGATGGATCACGAATTCAGCACGAGCGCGCTCGGCAGCGATGCGTTGGGGTGGGATTGGTTCGGCTTGCAGTTTGACGACGACCGCGAAATGATGCTCGGTCAAATTCGGCTGAACGACGGCGGACGCGACCCGAATTTCGGCGGCTTGCTGGTGAATCCTGACGGTTCAACGCGCTATCTACCCGCTGATTCATTTACACTCACACCCACTGGCACATGGACGAGTCCACATTCAGGTGGGGTATATCCATCCGGCTTTGAAGTTTCGGTGAACATAGGTGAGGCTGAACCCCTTTGGTTTACGCTCACACCGCTGCTTGCCGATCAAGAGCTTCACGGCGGTGGAATCGTGTATTGGGAGGGAAGTGTTCGGATCAGCGGCGATGTGACCGGATACGGCTATGTTGAGCTTACGGGCTATGTCGATGCGATGACGGGGCGGTTCTAATCGCCTTCTTGTTCGGCGTCCTGCTCAAAGCTGACTTTCTCGTATACGTCGCTCAACGCCAGCACACATTCGATAGACGGCAGTTCGACCATTTGATCAAGCCCATAGATTACCGTGCTTGCCTTCGACCATTCGCCGTTCGATTCGCGTGTGAAACGCTCGATCACGGGGGTTGTTTGGCGAATCAATAAATAGTCGCGCAGCGTCGGGATCGTCTGATAAGCACGCCATTTTTTGCCGCGATCCATTGACTCTGAGGTTTTGGACATCACTTCAACGAGCAGTGTCGGGTTGGTGATCATCTCCATGCCCCGGCGCTGCTCGATCACGGGATCGCCGCACACCACGCTGACATCAGGATAAACGAACATCCCCGAAGCCGTTTTCACCATCATGTCACTAGAAAACAGACTGCATTTCCCGCCGTCGAGCTTGCGACCCAAACTGATTAGCAAATTGGTGATAATGCGTGCGTGCGACAATTTGCCCCCCGACATCATGCGAAAGACATAGACCTCACCGTCGATGAACTCATGCCGATCATCGCTGGCGGATTCCATCGCCAAGTATTCCTCGACCGTCCACTCTCGTTTAATCGGAAGCGTGCTCATCGGTGCGTTCTTTCTCACTCTAACCAATCCCAATGACGGGGCGGTTCTAATCGCCTTCTTGTTCGGCGTCCTGCTCAAAACTGACTTTCTCGTATACGTCGCTCAATGCCAGCATGCATTCAATCGACCGAATTTCAAAAACCTGCTCCTGCCCCCGATAGATGATGCTGTTATCTGTCCATTCGGTATCGGCAGCGCGGCTGAAGTGTTCGATCTCAGCTTCATCTTGTTTGATCAAAAGATAATCGCAGAGGGACGGGATCGTTTTGTACTCTCCCCATTTTGCGCCACGATCATAAAACGCGGTTGAAGGCGAAAGCACTTCGACAATCACCGTTGGGTTGAGTAAGGTGTCGCGGTGATCATCCCGAAGCTGAACATCGCCACAGACAACGATCACATCTGGAAAAGTCGCCAACTTGGAAGGCGTAAGCACACGCATACTTTCGACATAGACTTTACAAGCCTTACGCCGAAGCTGCGCGTGCAGTGACGCGAACGTGTTCCCGATGATTACATTATGTGCCTCGCTGCCGCCCACCATATCATAAACACGCCCATCCAGATATTCGTGTTTCTGTTGGCTGGCGCGATCCATCATCAGATACTCATCGAGCGTCCAATAATGGACGCGAGAGTCCAAGTGTGGCATTGCAGACACAGGTATTTCTCCTCATCTCGCCCTGATTCCATTATGCCACAATCTGCCGCCGCGTTTACGCGCCAAGCGCCCACCGCAAAATCGTTTGCAGCAGCACATTCGCGCCGCGCTCGATGTCCTCCCATTCGGTGAACTCACGCGGACTGTGACCGATCCCATCGACTGATGGGATGAAGATCATACCGGTCGGGGTGATCTGCGCGGTGAACTGCCCTGCATGCCCTGCATAGCTGATCAGCGGCATGGAGGGGATGCCAAAATCCTCACAGACGGATTCAATCGCAGAAACAAAACCAGCCGACATAGAGGCGGCTGGCATGTGGGTGATCAATTCGTGACGGATGTCGAGAGCGTTGGCGGCGGCGCATTCACGCGCAATCTGAAGGGCTTCGCGTTCCATCTCAACCATCAAGTCTTCTTGAACATGACGGAATTCGACGGTGCAGCACGCTTCACTGGGGATGATGTTGAACTTACCCGGCTTTACATCAACATCACCGCAGCTAAAAATGCCATCGCCGTAGCGGGCGCGCATGCTTTCGTGTGCCCGCACGATGAACAGCGCCGCACCACGCAGCGCATCACGCCGCTTATACATATCGGTTGTGCCGCTGTGTCCCGCTTGACCCAAAAATGTGATCTTGTGCGTCTTACGTCCGACGATTCCTGTGACGATACCAATTGGGCGGTGAGATTTTTCGAGGCGAGTGCCGTGTTCGATGTGCAGCTCAAGATACCCCGCCAGCGACTCAGGATCGCGCCGCGTTCCGAGTACCCGCTGCGCATCTGAGCCGACGCTCCGCAGCGCCGCGCGTAACTGCGCGTTATCGCGGCGGGTATCGAAAATATCTTCACTGGTGAGCACACCGACGAATGCCCGCGCCCCAAACAGCGACGCATAATGCCCTTCGTCGTCGGTGAAGTTCATCGCTTCAAGTTTCACGGGGAGTTCGATGCCGGATTCGTGAATCGTGCGCAAGCATTCGAGCGCCGCTAACACCCCCACCGCGCCATCGAACCGTCCGCCGTCAGGGACGGTATCCAAATGTGAGCCGATCACGAGTGTGCGCGCGTTTGGATCTGCTGCATCCAAAATCGCGCTCAAATTTGCGGCGTCATCGTCATGAACGCGCAGCCCTGCTTCTTCGGCGCGATCAGCGTACCATGCGCGCGCATGAATATCGTCCGGCGTAAGCGCTAACCGTGTGACACCGCCGCTGCCATCACCACCCACTGCTGCCAATGCTTCAAAGTCGGCGCGCATTCGCTCGCCATTTACTGCGATTTGTCTGATCATGGTGTTGTGCTGCATAAGTACCACAGAGGGAAATCCTAACGCCGCCGAAAGCGGCAAACGCGCAACCACAATCGGCGCTCGTGCGTAAATGCTTCTGATTATAAGGACAGGTGTGCCAAAAGGACAATAACGTTCGGCATACATCCAATCAGACCATCTTTTTAGAGGAAGGATGGTTTTGAATACCGCCTGCCTTGAATCGCCCTACTCCTTGAAAGTTGAAAGAATTTGCGCACAGTCTTACACAGGAGACACTATGAAGCACATTCGCGTGTGGGTACTGCTGATCGTCCTAATCAGCGTCGGAGTCGTGAGCGCGCAGTCAGACGTGTTCGCAAACGGAACTTGGGAAAGTAATGGTTATGGATTGATCCTTCACGCCGAGGACGGCACAGTTTCGCTGTTGGAAGTCACTTCTGTAAGCTGTATTCCAAGCGTGTATCAAGCCGCGCTGGATGCTGGAGATTTTGGGGTGATACAGGATGGCGATCAACTCGTGATTACGAACCCGTACACGCTGTATGTGAGCGCCGATCCGATCGATGCACTGCCGATGCAGTGCGCCGATGGCGGCACGCCCGCGAGTGATGATCCTGAACTCAATTTTGAGGTCTTTTGGCATACGTTTAGCGAGCAGTACGCGCATTTTGAGCGGCGCGGCGTCGATTGGCAGACAGCTTACGACGAGTACCGCCCACAGGTGACGCCGGACACGACGCCGGAGGAATTATTCGCCATCCTATCCGCCATGATCGCGCCGCTGCATGATGGTCATGTCAACCTTGAGACGCCGTTCGACAGCTACTCCTCGTTTGAGATGCCGGAATGGGCGTCATCGCCGATGGCATTCGTGATGACGTATATTGACGCCATCGCCGCCGCTGGCGTCAATCGGATCGGCGGCGAAGTAGCGGTCGGTCTCAGCACTGGTGTACTCACTGGCGACGAGGCACTGCTCGCCTCCCCGCTCATCTATTACGGCGATCTCAGCGAGGGTATTGGTTACGTGCAAATTCTGGCAATGTCGGATACAGGCGGCGGATTGGAAGAAGTCGCCGCCGCGATTGACCGCGTGATCGCGGCATTTGCCGATCATCAAGCCGTGATTGTCGATGTGCGTTTCAACGGCGGCGGCGAGGATGCAATCGCGCTCCTGCTTGCAAGCCGCTTTGCCGATCAAGAACGCTTCGCTTACGACAAAGCCGCCCGCGACGGAGACACGTTTACCCCCTTCCGTGAATTCTTCGTAACGCCGGATGGCGAACGCCAATTCACGGGACAGACTTTCCTGCTCACCAGCGGATTCACTGCCAGTGCTGCCGAGATGTTTACGATGGCGATGGGTGTACTGCCGCATGTGACCATTATCGGTGAACCGACCGAGGGTATTCATTCGGATGCGCTTGGGCGCAGTTTGCCGAACGGGTGGACGTTCAGCCTTTCGAATGAAGTCTATCATGCGGCTGATGGTGAGATTTACGAAGCACTTGGAATGCCGCCGGATGTCGTGATTCCGTTTGTTATCCCCGATATTGCCGCTGGACAAGATGCCGCGCTTGAAGCCGCGCTCGCTGTGATCGACGGTTAAGCGCCTCCCAAGCAGGGGCGATCCCTCGCAAATTCGGGGAGGGATCGTCCTCGGTTGAGTGTTACACTGGTGATGACATCTATCGTGTGCCAGAACCCGATTATGGGGGAGGAAAGGCAACATGTCACTTGGCAGTATATTTCTCGATCCGAACGTCGTTTATGTGCTGCTCGTCGCGGCATTGTGGGCAGTCGTCACCGCCGTCCTACTGCCGGGCACAGGCTTGATCGAAGTGATCGCATTAGGCGGTATTGGTGCGTCGATTCTGCTGCTTGCGCAGCTTCCTACCAATTGGCTGCCTGTGATCCTGATCGTGCTGGGGGTGATGATGTTCCTCGTTCTCCCCTTGGCGGATTATCGTTTCCTTGGCATTGGGCTGCTCGGTTTGACGCTTCAGGCAATCGGCGGTTGGACGCTGTTCTTTGGCAGTACGCTCGTATCGCCTGTGATCATCGGCGTATCGGTGATCGTCTCACTCGTCTACTATCGCTTCGCGCTCGTTCCGGCGCTGCAAACCCAACGCGGCAAACCGCAGATGTTGGAAGATCAATCGCTGATCGGGTTACGAGGTCGCGTGCAAGCCATCATCGACCCGGTTGGGACGGTCTACGTCTCCGGCGAGTCATGGACGGCGCGGCGCGGAGATGACCTCAAAGACGCGATCGGAATCGGTGCAGAAGTGATTGTGCGCGAACGTGAAGGACTCACCTTGTATGTTGAGCCGATCAAAGAGAAGCGCGATCCGCAAAATGATGAATAATAGACGGTATGTGTTGAGTCTGAGTCAGCTTCGACGAAAGGGATAAAGTCTCCATGGAAGTTCAGAGCATCCTGATTATTGCCCTGATACTGTTTCTCGTGTACGTGTTCGTCTCGTCGTTCCGCATTCTGCAAGAATACGAGCGTGTGGTCGTTATGCGCCTCGGTCGCTATGCGGGCACGCGCGGTCCGGGTGTCACCCTACTGATCCCGATTCTGGAAACCGCGCGCAAAGTCGATATGCGTGAGCGCTTCTATGAAATCCCGCGCCAAACGGCGATTTCAAGAGACAACACCGCGATCGATATTGACTTCCTCGTTTACTACCGCATCGTCA